>NZ_JBDOHT010000010.1:0-117870 GCF_039832125.1 Dorea chungnamensis
TAAGATTGACATACAAGGATTCTCCTTTCGTTAAGATCATTGGTTTTTCGTCAACTCCAATATATCATATCGAAGTGAATCCTTGTTTTTTATTTGTTACCTATCTATTGTATCCCAACAATTTTCTTAAGATTGTTTTGAAGGTTTCTGAATTCTATTGATGTGCATTTGGAAAATGAATATATAGATTTCTGATACAAGACCCTTTGATATGCTTCCGTGGGTCGCTATTGTAGAAAGATACTTCTGCCACGGAACATGGTAAATTCATAAAAAAGGGAATCTTAGTACCTCCTAAGATTCCCTCAATTTTACAGCTGTTGCTGCCTGTCTGCGTCTATCTTCATCAATGGCAGCATAGTGCTTTTTGGTCGTATTGACATCTTTATGACCAAGAACATCCGCCACAAGATAAATATCTCCAGTTTCTTTATAAAGAGATGTACCATAAGTGCTTCGAAGCTTATGCGGCGTTATTTTCTTATTCGGTGTTACTTGTCGCGCATATTTTTTTACCATATTTTCAACTGCCTGGATTCCCATGCGCTTTCTCTGTGTTGATAAAAACAGTGCATTTTCATGTCCGGAAAGAGGAGTTATGGCTTTTCGGTCTCCTTCCATATAATTTTCTAATGCATCTGCAACTTCATCGCCAAAATATACAACCATCTGACCTCCACCTTTTCTGGTGACGGTAATTCCATTATTTTTAAAATCAACATCCGTTACATCCAATCCTACACATTCAGATACACGAATACCCGTTCCCAGAAGAAGTGTTAAAATAGCCAGATCACGGTCACGTGTCTTTCGATAATAGGTAAGTGCCTGTCCCGTAAGCCTATCACCTGCAGATTCTACATAATCCAAAAGCATTGCAACTTCATCGGTATCCAATCGTATGATTGCCTTTTCGTGCAACTTTGGCATGTCTACCAAAAGTGTGGGATTCTTACTGATCATCTGATGTTTAAAATAATAATTATAAAAGCTGCGTAAAGCAGACATTTTTCTGGAAAGGCCCTTTTCACCATTCGTAATCATTTCGCCATCATTTTCTCGTGTATAGACCTTCAGATATTCCATATACTCCTCAATATCTACAGGTTCGAGATTCTCAAGATCCTGAAGTCGAAACTGATCAATGGTATAATTCTTGTAGATAGGATTATTCTCCATTAAATAACGAAAAAAAACACGGATATCGTATGCATAATTAATACGTGTCTTAGCTGAAGATCTAGGCTCAATTGCACGAAAATAATCCTTTGCAAATGGCGGCAAAGTCTTTAAAACTTCCCGAAGCCGAATCGTCTGTTCAATCTGAGTCTGCTTATAATAAGAGCGTGTTTTCGGTATATCTGGCATAATATAAATCCCCCTTAATATTTATTTTAACCCCTTAATACTTTACATTATATCATATACATTATTTTTCGTCTATATCTTTTGGAAAAATCGGTATTTGTCGTATAGATATATAATTGACATTTTTATATTTTCAATATGTTCTTGGAAATTATATCTTCTTTATGGAGGGTGCCCCCTTAGGGGCACTTGCTATAATCTTATTTCCTAAAATACAATTCACCTTTCACGCCTTTCATCTTGAAATTCTCATAAGTAAGAAAATAATGTTCGTCTGCTGAATAATCCAGATAGAAATCTGCATTATTATCCATGTCATTTTCGTTTGAATCTTTATCCCAAATGGTTACTCCTGCATGTGTTTCATACCATAAATAATAAGTATCTGAAGTACCGGAATTGTCAGTATATTCATACTCTCCAGTCTGTGGATCCATGATCTTATAGTTTTTTCGTATCATATCTAAGTTGTATGAAAAAGTAACTTTACTTTCCATATCTGGGTCTAACTGTTTCAAATACTCCTTTTTCAATTCAAACCATGATTTTTGATATATACCTATCACTTCATCATTCTCATCTTTTTCGTACTCGATTTCATCAATAACAGTAAAATAATCTTCCCAGTTATTTTTCGTAATTTCAACAGTCTCTATTCCTTTTATCTCCTGCCTATTCTTCTGGTCTTCAAAAGAATCTGACGGATATCTTTTGACATAATCCTGATACATGATTACGACACAGACTGCAAAAGAGATAATTAAAATGACTATAGTTATCACCATGATACGTCCAGTTCGTACCTTCTTCTGTTTGCTTTCAGAAGACTTTTTAGAAGACCTCATATAGAACATAATAAAACCACGAATACCGGCTATCACGATGCACACAACTAATAGTACAATTAAAAATCTTGTCAGTGATGTTGATAGCATTCCAACACCTATTCCGCAGAAAGTAAATGAATTGGCAAGACCGCCCAGACCATTTCCACCCCAGTCTCTGGCCCATACCCACAGAAAATCTTTTCCAGTGATTCCCTCATAGACAGATAACCCAATTCCATACAAAATAAATAGTATTCCTAATCCCATATTAACATATGGAAATATTGCAGCAGTAACTGCATCATCGATTGGGATACGGAACATTGCTTCCATAAACACTTTACCAAATACAGTCCAGATGATAATATATACAATCCCTTTTCCGATAAATTTCTTATCAATATCTTCTTTCATAATCTGCTCAAACCTCACTTTCCAAGTGGCCTGATCACCGCATAGTAACTCTTCATTGAGTTCAGCAATACTGATATTTTCTGAAATAATTGTTTCACAGGTTGTTTTAATTTCTTTAATTTTCATTTCTTCTTTATTTAGTTCCCCTATTCTCCTGGTCATTACCTCTTGTAAAGTGATATTACCATCAAGAACCTGCTGTATCTCCGGTAATGAAACTTCCAATAGACGAAGTACTTTAATCTGATTCAGACGTTCTACATCCATCTCAGAATATTCCCGATATCCGTTTGCTTTTCTGGAAGGATGAATCAGACCTTCTTTTTCATAATATCTGATATTAACACCTTTGATTCCTGTCTTTTGTTCTACTTCTTTTATCAGCATTACATTCACCTCGTAAATTATTCATGCGCATGTCTTTTCTTTCTTGAATCGTAGACCCTAAAGTCGCTATAAGGTCAAGAGTTTTTATTGATCTTTTGAAATTATTTATTAACTTTATTCTATATCAGGCTCATAGGCACAGCAAGTACAATAGCTTCTGTTAAACAACAACCGACTTTTTTCTCATATAATCAAATAAAAACAAATAAAAAAATGATGCCTGGTGCAGGAATACCCTGTTCGCCAGACATCTAGATGGGTGAGTATAATATATAAGATAAGTTTTATACTTATATACCGATGTAATGAATTGCTTCTTATAAGACAGTTATATACTATAAAATATCCTTATCATAATATGCGATCGTCAGATATTGTCCTGACTGAATATCATCAGAAATCAAGCCATTCATATCCTTTATCTCGTAGATATAATCATAGATAGAATCATAATGTTCATCTGCATATTCTTCCGCGATACTCCATAAAGTATCACCGGATTCAATCTCAATACTTCTGTAATACTTATACTGAACAGGCGTGTCTTCAGAATTGTCATGTGCATCCACCAGGCTGTTTCCAAAAAAGATACTGAGTCCCATAACGAATAAACAGACTGTAAACATAACCAATATTTTATTTCTACGTACTTCTCTTCTTCTTTTACTTGCTGTATGTAATCTGTGTGTATTCATGAAACTCTCCTCCTTAATAATATAATTCCCTTATTCTCAAATGATCAGCAAACATTTGTTCCGAACAGCTGTTCTATAGTTGTATTATATACGTCGAACAAATGTTTGTCAATATAAAATCCAAAAATTATCGAACATATTTTCTAAACATTTGTTTGCTTTTTGAATATTGCTGTGATAAAATGAATTTATTAAAGTTCTTATGTACGGAGAGAAGGAGGTTCTTATGGGAAGCGGTAAGATTAGCCCAAAACAACAAGAAATATTAGACTATATTAAATCACAGATACTGGAGAGAGGTTTTCCTCCTGCTGTACGTGATATCTGCGATGCAGTTCATCTAAAGTCTACTTCTTCTGTTCACTCACACCTGGAGACACTTGAAAAGAATGGCTTCATACGTCGTGATCCTACGAAACCAAGAGCGATTGAGATTTTGGATGATTCTTTTAATTTCACGCGTCGTGAAATGGTGAATGTTCCGATGATAGGGCGTGTTGCTGCCGGAGAACCGATACTCGCAGAACAGAACATTGAGAATTATTTTCCTATTCCAATGGAATTCATGCCTAATAACCAGACCTTTATGCTTAAAGTAAAGGGTGAAAGTATGATTAATGCCGGTATTTTCGATGGGGATCTTGTATTGGTGGAACAATGTCAGACTGCACGTAATGGCGAAATGGTAGTTGCTTTAATCGAAGACGGTGCTACTGTTAAGACCTTTTACAAAGAAAAAGATGCGATTCGACTGCAGCCTGAGAATGACTCAATGGATCCAATTATTGTAACTGATGTCAAGATTTTAGGAAAGGTCATAGGAGTCTTTCGTTTCCTTGCTTAGACATTTTCAAAAAAGGAGGACAGCTTTTCATTTCTGTCCTCCTCAAATTAATATCTATAATTCATCCGGATTTATAATTTTCTTTCCATCATTCCAGATACGTTCCAGATTATAAAATTCACGATTTTCTCTGTCAAACACATGTACGATCACATCGCCATAATCCAACAATACCCAGGCACCAGAATTCTGTCCTTCCCGCTGCTTTTGCTCATACCCTGCAATGTGCATTTTTTCTTCTACACTAGCTACCAGAGCGTTTACCTGACTGTCGCTGTTACCATTTGTAATGATAAAGTAATCTGCCAGTACTGATATCTGGGAGATATCTATGATACATGTATCTTCTCCTTTTTTATCTTCCAAAGCTTTGAATGCAACACGTGCCATTTCTTTTGCTTGATCCATAGACTACACCTCCTTATTAAGTTTATTTTTATAATATAAGTATGTTTTCTCAGTCATTGGGTCAACTGATATATTTTTACTGTTCAGATATACCAGCGAATCCTCCAGGATACGATACAGACATTCATTAATGTCCGTGAATGCTAATTTTCTCACTTCTGCCATATTAGGTAATTCTTTTCTTCCAGGCTCAATATAGTCCGCAATATAAATAATCTTGTCTAAAAGTGTCATATTGGGACATCCTGTCGTATGACTTGCGATTGCATTAATAACATCTTTATCTTTAATATGATATTTTTTGGCCGCAAGAAAGGCCCCTAATTTGGCATGAAGAAGACTTGGATTTTTTTTCTCGACTTCTGATACACTTAAATGATACTTATTACATAATTTAATCTTATTCTCACCAGAGATACATTTTGCACAATCATGAAGCAAACCTGCAAGCAATGCTTTTTCAACATCTTCGTCATAACGCATTGCCATGGAAGCTGCTGTATACATAACTCCCAATGTATGCTCATACCGTTCGGTATCTAACTCTGTCATTAATTTTCTTCGTATTTTTGTTATCTTCTGTTCCATATACTCTCACACTCCCATATACAGATGCTTTTTGTAAATATAATCTTCAACATCTGCCGGAACATAGGAAGCGATTGATTGCCCCTCTTTGATTGCTTTACGCAATTCATGTGAAGATATTTTTATTAACGGTGTAACTAATAATTCTATTTTTGCCTGGTACTTCTTTTCCAAATACTGGATTCTTCTTTCCATCTCTTTCCGTGTATTAATCTCGTCACGAAATGCTGCAAGAATTGTACATGTAGGAAAGATTCTTTCAGGATGCACCCAATGTTCTATCATAAACAGCGAGTCTGCACCTATGATAAAATAGAATTCATCCTCAGGATATTTGTTCTTAAAGTATTCTAAAGTACTGTAAGAACAAGAGACTTCTCTTCTCTTCGCTTCATATAATTCCAGTCGAAATTCCTCATATGGAGCAATAGCTAATTGAACCATTTCAACACGTTCCATGACATCCGTTTTCATAGATGTATTGTCCTTGTGAGGTGGATTCCCATTTGGCATATACCAGATCTGATCCAATCCAAACATTTCATAAGCTGCTTTTCCAAGCATCAAATGTCCATTATGAATAGGATCAAAAGTTCCTCCCATAATCCCTATTTTCATAACGTTCGCTCCATCTTATGGCAATTCAATTCGTTTATTTTTATCTTTTCCTTCTTTATACAACACAATTTTTTTACCAATCACCTGTACTACCTGTGATTTTGTACGTTCTGCAAGTATCTCTGCCAAAGCTCGTGGATCGTCCGCACAGTTCTTCAGAACACTGACCTTAATCAGTTCTCTTGCATTTAATGCCTCTTCAACAGCTTTTGTGAGCTCAGGCGTCATACTATTTTTTCCAATCTGAAAAATCGGATCCATCGTCATCGCAAGGCTTTTCAAATATGCTCTTTGCTTTGTCGTCATCTTTTTACTCCTTCATCTCTATATCGTCATTTATTTATAGTAATCAAACTGTAATCCATACATACGCACGGTATCACCTTCCTGAATTCCAGCTTCTTCCAATTCATCCAGAATACCTGTTTCTTTTAAAAACTTCTGGAAAAAAGCAAATCCTTTCTCCGAATCCAGATTTGTGTAACCAAGCATTTTTTCAATCTTTGGACCTTCTACAACATAGATTCCCTCTTCCACTTCGACAGTATACGGAAGATCTTCATATATTAATTCTTCTTCAGGGAAATATTCCTGTTCAAAGATAACTGGTGCTTGGTCTAGTTCTTTTAATCGATCTGAAACATAATATAAGAGTTCCTGAATTCCCTTTCCTGTTACACCTGAAATCGGAAATACTTTGATTCCCTTTGGTTCAAATTCATCTTTCAGACGCTTTAACGGATCTTCCCCATCAGGGTAAATTACATCAATCTTGTTGGCCGCAATAACTTGTGGACGCTGTGCTATCTCAGGATTATAGGCTTCCAATTCTGCATTTATTTTATAAATATCATCTACTGGATCTCGTCCTTCAGTACCTGCCGCATCAACAACATGTATCATAAGTTTTGTACGTTCAATATGGCGTAAGAACTCATGTCCAAGTCCTACACCTTCAGATGCGCCTTCAATCAGGCCCGGAATATCTGCCATAACAAATCCTCTTCCATCAGGAAGATCGACGACTCCCAGATTCGGATTCAGAGTTGTAAAATGATAATTTGCAATTTTAGGCTGAGCATTTGTCACACGTGACAGCAATGTGGATTTCCCTACGTTAGGGAATCCTACAAGTCCAACATCTGCTATAACTTTCAATTCCAGATTTACCCAGAGTTCACGGGAAGGCTGCCCTGGCTGCGCATATTTAGGAACCTGCATGGTCGCTGTTGCATAATGTTGATTGCCCAGGCCACCTTTTCCGCCTTTTAATATAATCTGGCGTCGATTATCCCCAGACATATCGGCAATGACTTTTCCAGATTCTGCTTCTTTTATGACTGTGCCTTCTGGAACCTTCAATATAATATCTTCTGCATCTGCACCATGACATCTGCGTTTCCCGCCCGGCTCTCCATCTTTAGCGGTGTATTTTCTTTTATGACGAAAATCCTGCAATGTATTCAGCCCTTCATCAACCTCAAAAATAACATCGCCGCCGCGTCCTCCATCGCCACCGTCTGGGCCTCCATTTGGTACATATAACTCCCGGCGAAAGCTTACATGGCCGTCACCGCCTTTTCCTGATCTGATAAATATCTTTGCTCTGTCTGCAAACATATACTTATTCCTCTCTTATTTACAAAAAAGAGTGCTGCTATATAACTGAATGTCAGTTATCCTGCAACACTCTCTTCAACTCATAACTACTTAAGCTACCGGATAGATAGAAACCTGTTTCTTATCTCTTCCTTTTCTCTCAAATCTTACAACGCCATCTACAAGTGCGAACAATGTATCATCACCGCCACGTCCAACGTTAACACCTGGGTGAATCTTTGTTCCGCGCTGTCTGTAAAGGATATTACCAGCTTTTACAAACTGTCCGTCTGCTCTCTTGGCACCAAGTCTCTTAGACTCAGAATCTCTACCATTCTTTGTAGAACCAACACCTTTTTTATGAGCGAAAAACTGAAGGTTTAATTTCATCATGGTTGCTGCACCTCCTCGAATGTTAAATCAATATATTCTGCATAGTTTTCATCATCCACCATTTGTTCCAATCCGAGAATCATAGTTTTTAACAACAACTCTGCTTCTTTCGAAGGTGAATCACTTAAATAAAAAGCAATCATCCCTTCTTCCTGATCACTGTCCACAGAAAACTCATCTTCTGCATACAGATCAATCGCATTTATTGTATTCAGCACCAGCACTGAAGCTGCGGCACATACGATATCCTGGCCTTCATCCGCATATTCAGCATGCCCTTTTGTCTGAAACCCTATGCATTCTTTTCTGTCGTTCTGAAAAATGGTTACATGAATCATGGATCTTCTCCAAATTAAGCATTGATTTTGTCAATCTTTACTGCTGTATACTGCTGTCTGTGACCGTTTTTCTTATGGTATCCAGTTTTTCTCTTATACTTGTAAACGATGACTTTCTTAGCTTTGCCGTTCTCTACAACAGAAGCTTCTACTGTTGCTCCTTCAACGGTTGGATTACCAACTTTTAATTCGTTGTCACTTACTGCAAGCACCTGGTCAAATGTATAAGTTTCACCAGCTTCTACACCAAGTTTTTCTACTTTAATGATATCGCCTTCGGCTACTTTGTACTGTTTACCACCTGTTGCTATAATTGCGTACATATGGCACCTCCTATTATCATTACTCGCCAACTACGGTGTCCGTTACGGACTTTTAAACCTCGTTGTGCGGCATACTGGTATATAATAGCATATGATTTTTCAAAAATCAAGTATTCTTATGAAAATTTATTTGCAAAAATATCAATGCACTTACTACTAGAATAATCCCGAATATATTGTAGATATTCAACGTCTCCTGATACAAGAGAACCCCCAAAAGACTGGCTGCGACTACTTCAAAAGAAGCTATGATCGGAGCTTTGCTGCTCTCCATATATTTAAGTCCAATGGAATAAAAGATATATGGAAATGCCAGTGTTACCACACTCCCTACAATCACCAATGGCATTTTGGAAAGATGGTCCGATATTAAGCGAATTGTGTCAACTGGTTCACATATGATCAGCGTTGCAAAAGATGCAAATAAAAATGTATAAAATGTCAAGGTAAGCGAATCATATTTATCCATTATTGCTTTTCCAAGGATTGTATAGAGAGAATATCCTAGCCCTGAACAAAGACCAATGAATAATGTGATCATCTTGTGTTCTCCCAGACCCGTATCGGACAGTCCGACAACCAGAACACAGCCGACAAATGACATCAGTAATGCAACAATCTTCTGAAACGTTATCTTTTCCTTAAAAAATACTAATGATAAAATCATAACAAAAAAAGGAGCCGTATATAATAAGACCACTGCTACAGAAAGAGATGCCCTCTGTACAGTCTCTGCATATGCCAGGTTATTGACAAACAGACTTCCGATCCCTGTTCCCAAGAACCATTGAATATCTTTTTTTTCAATTTTTAATTTCTTACGATCTGTAAGCAATAGAAATATTGCTAAAACAATCGTTGAAACACAGATTCTGACAGCCGTTATCTGACGAGTATGGAAACCGATATCTGCAATATATCGAGTAACTATTCCCATAGATCCCCAGAGGACAGACGCAAGTAAAACAAAAAATGGAGCAGTTTTCTTCATAGATTCTCCTTAAAGATACTCTCTTTATAAATTTAACAATTTGCAGGCATTTTTAGAAAATATCATTTCTTTTTCTTCTTCTGTCAACGGCATATTAGATAGGATTTCTACAAATTCCTTCTGCCCTCCCCACGGTGAATCCGTTGCAAATAATATTTTATCTGCGCCATGATTTCTCACGATCCGAACAAACTGTTCTTCTGGCATACGATCTAACACTACTCCAGTATCAAAATACACATCTTGACCGACCAGATAATCCTCCACATCATCCCACAGTTCATTTCCACCCATATGGGCAAGAATCATCTTTTCAGGTTCTACTTCTTTTAATACCTCGCAAGCCATCTGTGGTGTACAGTGAACATCTTCTGGACACTTCGGATCTACACCTGCATGTACAACAATAATAAATCCCAGCTCAGATGCATAAGAAATTAATCTTTTGAAACATATATCATTAAAATACATATCCTGATAATCTGGATGCAGTTTTATTCCTTTCATTCCCATAGATTTGATTTCGCGAAGCTGTTCCTTATAATTAATACTTGCAGGATGAATACCTCCAAAAGAAATAACCGATCCTTCCAGATACTTCGCTGCGAACCGATTGACCGATTCAATCTGCGATACTTTCGTAACTGCCGGAAGTGCCACTGAGATATCAATACCAGCTTCTTCTGTTGATTCCAGCAACCCATGATAAGTGCCGTCTGTAAATGGTCTGATCTGACAGACATTTTGTAAAAATTCTATGGTTCCTTTCGCTATCTTATCTGGAAACATATGTGTATGAAAATCAATAATCATCTAATCCTCACATTCTTTCATCTTATCATAGCAATATCCAATGATATCACGTCTTGTTATAATTCCAATAAAATGTCCCTGATCATCCACAACCGGGACAAAATTCTGTTCCATAGCTTTACCGATCAAATCTTCCATATTGGATTTTGCAGTCACACATTGATAGTCAAGTCTGCGCTCGACTTTCATAATACTAATATCTTCTGCATCTTTCAAATTCAATATATTCCACTTTTTCAAAGACCACAAAAGATCACCTTCAGTAATAGACCCTACATATTTCCCCTCTTTATTTAAGATCGGTACAGAAGAATACTTGTGGTATTCCATGATCTCCAGCGCCTGCCGCAGAGTATGGTAGTCATAAATATACGCCAGTTCGCTTTTAGGCTTAATAAAAAACAAAATATTCATGATGAAGACCTCCCCAAGTCTTTATAAGTTAAATCATTGTATTAACAAATATGTCATAAATCGCATTAATTGCAACACTGAAATCATGGTTTCTTACACCAATGATAATATTCAATTCACTGGACCCCTGATCAATCATTTTTACATTCACATTTGCATGTGCCAACGCAGAGAATATTCTTCCAGAGGTTCCCCTAGTCGCACGCATACCTCTTCCTACAACAGCAATCAAAGCAAGATCGGATTCTAACTCGAGAAAATCCGGCTCTACAGCTCTGTGAATACCCGCAATAACTTTCTGCTCTTTCTCTTCAAATTCATCCTGATGAACAAAAATTGTCATTGTGTCAATTCCAGAAGGCATATGCTCAATAGAGATATCATTTTCTTCAAAAACTTCCAACACTTTTTTACAGAATCCTACTTCCGAGTTCATCATTGCCTTTTCTACCGTAATAGAGGCAAAGTCTTTCTTACCGGCAACTCCTGTGATTACGAATCTTGGCTTTCTGCAAGTGTCTTCGACAATTAATGTTCCTTTATCCTCTGGTGCATTTGTATTACGTATATTAATAGGAATTCCTTCCTTTCGAACTGGGAAAATCGCATCTTCATGCAAAACAGATGCTCCCATATAAGACAATTCTCGCAATTCCCGATATGTAATCACATCGATCGATTTTGGATTCTTTACAACCCTCGGATCTGCAATCAGAAAACCTGATACATCTGTCCAGTTTTCATACATCTCTGCGTGAACAGCTTTTGCAACAATCGAACCTGTAACATCTGATCCGCCTCTTGAAAATGTTTTAATTCTTCCGTCTGGCATAGATCCATAGAAACCCGGAATAACAGCACGTTCTGTCTTGGCAAGTCTCGCAGAAAGAATTGCATCCGTTTTTTCACTGTCAAAATTGCCATCTTCATCAAATTTAATTACATCTGCAGCATCAATAAATTCATATCCCAAATATGCTGCCATAACGATACCATTTAAATATTCACCTCTTGATGCAGCATAATCTCTTCCGATCTTACGGCTGAAGTTGGTACGGATCGTTTTAAATTCATCGTCCAGACTAATCGACAGACCAAGGCCCTGGATAATCTCATCATAACGTGCCTTAATTGCCAATAGCTGCTTTTCTACTTCTTCTTCATATTCATCATGGTCTAAAATAGCAATCCCATAACAACTATATAACATATCCGTAACCTTTGTATCATCTGGCGTACGTTTTCCAGGTGCTGAAGGAACAACGTATTTTCTACTTTCTTCCTTCCGGATAATTCTGCCAACTTTTTTAAACTGCTCGGCACTTGCCAACGAACTTCCACCAAATTTTACAACCTTCTTCATCTTTTCTGTAATCCTCCAAACTGCTTTTTCTACTGGTTTTACTTATACTCTTTCCATATATTACATCATTTTCCAGACATCTGCAATGGACTATCTTCATGAAATTTAATACTGAACAACATCTGCAAATGTAGCATTTGATGCTTTTTGCAAATCAGCAGGTCTTAACTTAATCTGCATTCCAAGTTTTCCCCCACTTACATGCATATACTCTAATGCTTCTGCTGATTCCTGAATAACCGTTGGAAATTGCTTTTTCATACCAATTGCCGTACATCCTCCACGCACATAGCCTGTAACTTTTGTCAAATCCTTCAGATGAAGCATTTCCAAAGATTTTTCACCGACAACTTTAGCTGCTTTCTTAAAATCAATCTCTTCTTCAATCGGAATTACAAATACATAATGCTGTCCTGTCTTCCCCGTTGTCACCAGGGTCTTATATACAAGCGAATGATCATATCCCAATTTATCTGCCACCTGGATTCCATCTGTAAACTCATCACATTCATATTCCTCATATTCATAAGGAATCTTTTGACGATCTAACATACGCATTGCATTAGTCTTTACTTCTTTTTTACTCATAAGATTCAACTCCTAATATGATATCTGTTCCTAATGATTCCAGCGAAACAAAAGCCTCTTCTGATGAAGTATCCGAATTCTCAGCATATACTTCCAATCGATGAAAATGAAGCGGCACTTCTTCTGGATTCTCCCCAATATATGACAAAAAAGCTTCCATAACAAGATTCGGCTTCAGATTCTGTTCGCTTCCTGTAGCTAATAAAAGATATATATTATCTTCTGACACCTGCATTTTATAGATCATCGGTTTGATATCTACTTCTTTTTCACTACGTTTTGTTTTCTTCCATACAACAATTTGTGGTTGGGCCATAAAGGAATCAACCTTTTCTGACCAATCCTGCGGAACAGGTAGCATGACATCAGACGACTTAAAAGACTCCAAAAGTGTCACTTTATAATCGGCAGCATCAACAATAGTCATACCACTATATTTCTTATCATCCGGGATCTGTCGAAAGCTTACGATTTCAATCCCCTCTACCATAACCTGATTCATTCTGCGTACAGCCTCTTTTGAATCAATCGGTTCCTTTAATTCGATATCCAGATACTCACCATCACTGGTAATTCCTACACCCAGAGGCTGCGCAAAAGACATAATCATATGCGGGCTGTACCCGCCAGTGAAAGCGATAGGAATATCCGCCCGCCGCATAACCTTCTGAAAGAATCGCATAACATCCAGATGACCTATAAACTTCATAATCCCATATTTTCGAAATTTAATTCTTGCCTTCAAAACAGACACCTCCTCCGTATGTTGCCGCTCCACAACCAGAGCACTGGATCCTACAATTCGGTGTGGTTTCCCCCCTCATTGCACGTTCCCATTCTCTTCTCAAAAATGCTTTGGTTACTCCGATATCAATAAAATCCCATGGGAAGATCTCGGATTCATCGCGTTCTCTTAAGTTATAGAACCCTATATCAATTCCCGTATTTTCAAATGCTTTCATCCACTTTTCGTTATCAAAAGTCTCACTCCAGGAATCGTAGATACATCCTGACTGATAGGCTTCCAAGAGCACTTTACTGACTCTCCTGTCTCCACGGGCAAATACACCTTCCAATACTGTAACTTCCGCATCATGCCAGTGATACTTTAAGCTCTTACGGTTTAATTGCTCTTGAAATTCATGTTTTACAACTGCTGCTCTGGCAATGTATTCCTCATTCGTATACATTCTCGCCCATTGAAAAGGAGTAAAAGGCTTTGGAATAAAGAAAGAAGTACTTGTCGTTATCTGACACTTTCCATTACGTTGATCCTTAGGAATCTCATAATAACGTCTTGCAATCTTATCTGCAAGCCTTGGGATCTCTTTCATGTCCTCTTCTGTCTCCGTCGGAAGTCCCAACATGAAATAAAGCTTGACCTTATTCCATCCACCTTCAAATGCCTGTCCGGCACCATCCAGAATAATTTCTTCTGTAAGACCTTTGTTGATTACATCTCTCATACGCTGAGAGCCAGCCTCCGGCGCAAATGTCAGACTGCTCTTACGAATATCCTGAACCTTCCCCATTACATCCAGAGAAAATGCATCGATTCTAAGAGAAGGCAAAGAGATATTGATTCCCTGATCTTTAAATTCATCTATCAAAAAAGTAACGAGTTCTTTTAACTGACTATAATCACTGGAACTTAAAGAGCTTAATGATATTTCTTCATGTCCGGTATTTTTTAACATATCGTATGCACATTGCTTGAGCATCTCAACATCACGTTCTCGTGTCGGGCGATACAACATACCAGCCTGACAAAACCGACAGCCCCGGATACATCCCCGCTGAATCTCTAATACCACTCTGTCCTGTGTCGCTTTAATGAATGGAACTACAGGAGCCTGTGGATAAAACGTTTCGGTCACATCTAATACCATCTGCTTGTGAATCTTCTCTTTTGCGTGTGGATTATTCGGAATAAATGAAGCAATCGTCCCATCCTCTTTATATTCTACATCATAAAATGCCGGGATATAGACACCTTCTATTTCCGCAGCTTTTTCGAAGTAGTTCTTTTTAGAACCACCATTTTTCTTGTTTTCTTTATAAAGATCCATCAATTCATAATATACGGTCTCACCTTCACCGATATAGAACATATCAAAAAATTCGGCAAGCGGTTCTGGATTATAAGTACAAGGTCCTCCCCCAATTATAATCGGATCATCCTCCGTACGTTCACTGGATTTTAATGGAATCCCGCTAAGATCCAGTACCTGAAGAATGTTTGTATAACACATTTCATACTGAATCGTAATTCCCAGAAAATCAAATTCTTTGATCGGATCCTGTGATTCTAAGGCGAAAAGTGGGATATGCTCCTCTCGCATGATTTGATCCAGATCCATCCAGGGGGAATAGACTCGCTCACACCATATGTCCTCTCTTCGGTTAAACATATCATACAATATCTGTATTCCCAGATGAGACATTCCAATCTCATAGACGTCTGGGAAACACATCGCAAATCTAATATCTATGTTTTCTTTAGATTTCATCACGGAGTTTACTTCTCCTCCGATATAACGTGCTGGTTTTTCTATTTTCATTAAAATATCATCACATAACGCCAGTTTTCTCACTAATTAACACCTCATTATCATAAAATTAACATAAACTCTGACCATCTATCTGCTCACTTCTTCAAATTGTACTATAACAACTCAGATATGTCAAAAACGATATTCGGTTTTTCATATATAAACAAAGAAAAACGACCAACTACTATAGCTGATCGTTCTCTATTATATTATTGCTCTACATCGCTTCCCATTTCTTTCTGTTTTTTCGATTCCTTCCCGGAATTGTTAAATACTTCTCGATCTAAAGCTTTATTTTGATTAGCAACAATCGTTGTACATACTGCATCACCTGTAATGTTAACAGCAGTTCTGGTCATATCCAGAATACGGTCAATACCCATGATAAGACCGATTGCTTCTACCGGAAGTCCTACGGAGTTAAATACCATTGTCAATGTAACAAGGCCAACACTTGGAACACCCGCTGTTCCAATAGATGCCAGAGTTGCAGTACCAATAACCGTTAGATAATCTGTCATGCTAAGATGAATCCCAAATGCCTGTGCCGCAAAAACAACTGCTACACCTTGCATAATTGCTGTTCCATCCATATTGATCGTAGCACCAAGAGGAATCGTGAATGAAGAAATCTTCTTAGACACACCCATCTTTTTGCTCAAAGTGTCAATGGACATTGGGATCGTCGCATTAGATGTTGCCGTTGAAAACGCAAATGCCATGACAGGGAAGAAATTCTTAATGAATATAACAGGATTCAGCCCGGTAAATACTTTTAACAGCGCCATATATACTACAAAACACTGAATTGCAAGAGCAATCAATACACCTATCATATATTTCGCCAGTGGAACAAATGCGCTGAAACCAATATTCGCAAAAGTTCTGGAAATCAGGCAAAACACCCCTATTGGTGCCAGACTCATGACCATCATAGTCATTTCCATCATAATATCATTGAACTGACTGAAGAAGTTACCGACGGTCTCTGTGCGCTCTCCTAATTTTGCAAGAATAATACCTACAATCAACGCAAACACAATAATCTGTAGCATATTTCCATTCGCAAGTGAACTGATCGGATTATCAGGAATAATATTCAATAATGTATCCGTAAGGCTTGTAGCTTCCATGCTCTGCACATCCGCCGCATTGGACTGAACCGCACTCATATCCAATCCAACACCTGGATTAATAATATTTCCAACAGAAAGTGCTACCGTAACGGCAAGGGCTGTTGTAAAGAGATAAAAAACCAAAGTACGCACACCGACAGTTCCTAATTTCTTCGTATCACCGATAGACATACTTCCACATACCAGAGAACAGAATACCAAAGGAACAACCAGCATCTTCATCAGACGAATGAAGCCTTGTCCAATTACATATAATATTCCTTCTACAATTATGTCATCTTTTATATGGCTGGATGGTACCATATAACATAATATAATTCCAAATATTGCTCCCAAGATCAACGAAATAAATATCTTCGTTGTAAGCCCTATCTTTTTCTTTTCTTTTGCTTTCTTCATATTACACCACCTCATTCATATATTCCTTTAATGAATCCTTCCAATCCGGCATCTCATAAACATCTATGATCCTAAGGATAAAATTATCAAGCACAGCATATGCCGGTCTGGCAGAAGAAAGATCAGATTCATTGGTAGGAACGGTTTTTAATTCTGCATTCTTACCTGCAAGTCTCAATATCTCCAGCGCAAATTCATATCGATTACATACACCTTTGCAAGTAGCATGATATGTTCCATATTCGTTGGTCTGAATCAGATATAGAATAATTCTTGCAAGATCCTTGGCACTTGTCGGAGAACCAAACTGATCTGATGCTACAGATAGTACCTTCCCTTCCTCAGCAGCTGCAAGGACTCTGGTCACAAAATTATTCCCTCTTCCATAGACCCAATTACTTCGAACAATAAAATGCTTGTGTGTGAACTCTTTTACATAATTCTCGCCAGCTCTTTTCGAACGCCCATACACAGTCTTGGGATTGGTGTCATCAAACTCACTATAAGGAGTCTTACTCAGTCCATCGAACACATCATCTGTGGACAGCTGTACCATCTTCGCACCCACCTTACGTGCCACGATACTCAAGTTTCTCGTACCCAGTGCATTGACTCTATATGCCAGTTCCGGTTCCCTCTCACACAGATCGACATCCGTAACTCCAGAACAGTTAATAATGACATCTGGACGATTGATCTCTCCGAAACTAAGTACTTCGTCTGTCTTAGTGATGTCCAATTCTTCTTTATCTGTGTTAAACACTTCCATTTCCAAAGGATCAATCACATCGTTAATTGCAGTTCCAAGCTGCCCGTTCGAACCTACAATCCATACTTTTAACATATAAAAACCTCCTCAACATACGAAAAGCGTTGATTTTACTATAATCAACGCTTTATCTTCTCATTACGAGTATTATATCAATTTCAATAAACAGTGTCAAGTTATAGGTTTTTCCATACTTCTGCCACATCCAGATCATAAGTAATTTCTTCCACAATGCGATCGCTGTCTACATTCAACACTTCCTTTTCCTGGGTCTTCATAGTTACAAACACCGCAAAAAGCATAAAACATAGAAATGCACGCAACCCAAGTGTCCCCCGTACAGGTATCTGGTCTTCTCCATATATTTCTCGATATGCCATTCCATAACGAGGATGAACGGCCGGTATTGATCTACGGTCACTATAAAGTTCCCTCGTCTGCTCCAATAATTGCCTTCTACGCTTTTCTGAATCATTCAAGAATATCACCCCGATAAACTATATGATTCAGAAATCCTTTCTATTCATCTTCAGACACTAGCGTTCAGCCAATTCTTTGATAATATCTTCCCAGGTAATTCCTTTTTCTACCATTAATACCATGGCATGGTAGAGGAAATCCGATAATTCATACTTTACCTCTTCCGGATTCGGATTCTTTGCCGCAATAACAACTTCTGTAGCTTCTTCTCCTACTTTCTTCAGAATCTTATCAATTCCTTTGTCAAACAGATAATTCGTATAAGAACCCTCTTTTGGATTCATTTTTCGGTCGACAATAGTAGCATATACCGACTCAAATACCTTTAACGGATTGGTCTCATCATAATCCGTTCCTGCAAGCGGCTGGAAAAAGCATGTTGGATTTCCTGTATGACACGCCACACCAACCTGATCTACCTTTGCAAGCAATGTATCATAATCGCAGTCAATTGTCAGAGACTTTACATACTGAAAATGTCCACTTGTCTCACCTTTGACCCAAAGCTGTTGTCTACTCCTGCTAAAATAGGTCATCTTACCTGTCTTAATCGTCTGATTAAACGCTTCTTCATTCATATAAGCCAGCATCAATACTTCCTGTGTTTTGTAGTGTTGAACAACCACAGGAAGTAAGCCCTGCTCATTGGTTTTAAATTGGGAAAATTCCATAATACTCTCAAAAGAAGTCATTGCAATATCTTCTTTTCCACATTTCGTCTTAAATGCATCAAAATCCATATCCGTCTGACTGACATATTTCCCGGACAGTCCTTTCACACCAGAACATTTCAGGATTTTGAATAACTCATCTTCTTCCATCGTATCCGTCACAATTACACATGGAACATCCGTTACATTAACAACAGAATTCAAGTCTAATCTATGCATAAATACAATTTCACTGCAGCATTCCTGAATAATGTGCTGATGTTTGAATAATGCATCAAAATCCTGCAAGGAAACTGCCAGTTTTTCCTTACCAAATCTCTTGGCAGCATCTTCCAGAAGCTTTCCACTTCCTTGCTTTGAAAAATTGACCATTGCTCGTTTTGCACCTGCATATAATATTTTCTTAATATCTTCCTGTCTCTTTACATTACCGCCAGCTACCATTGGAATACGAATCACACGATTCATACGTTTCATCAAATCTATCGACTCATCATGTTCTTCATCCGATTCTGATAAATCAAATATCAATAATTCATCCGCTCCATTGTCACTATAACTCTTCGCAAGTGCAACAGCATCTTCTGAAATTACAGTATGGTCATCGAACCATTTTACAGCTTTTCCTCCCGCAATAAACAGGCAAGGAATCAATTTTTTAAAATTCATATCTATCTTCTCCTTTTATAGGCTTCCTTTTGTTGTCCATGCTTCCTGTATTCTCGGCTCATCCATCGTTGCCATGTCCAGAGCTTTTCCGAAACTTTTAAACAGTGCTTCTGCCTTGTGATGATTGTTCTCGCCATCTAAAATACGAAGATGAATATTCATCATGGCACTATAAGATACTGCATAAAAGAATTCCTTTATCATTTCAGTATCCATATCTCCAATGCAATCGACCGTAAATTCAGAATCAAATCTTAGATATGGTCTTCCCGACAAGTCTACGGCACACAATGCCAGGGTCTCGTCCATTGGAAGGATAAAATGACCATAACGCCTAATTCCGACTTTATCGCCAATTGCTTCCATTATTGCCTGTCCTAACACAATCCCAGTATCTTCAATAGTATGATGGCAGTCCACCTCGAGATCACCTTTTACCTTTACAGTTAAGTCAAATAATCCATGTCTGGCAAATCCATCCAGCATATGATTCAAAAAGCCAACCCCTGTATCAATATCTGTTTTTCCGGTGCCATCCAGATTGAATGTTATCATAATATCTGTTTCTTTTGTTTTTCTTGTACAACTGGCTGTCCGCTCCATATTACGCGCCTCCTATTTTATCTCTGTTCTTATTCAAAACGAACCTTGATGGAATTTGCATGCGCAGTTAATTGCTCTGCTTTTGCAAAATTCTCAATATCTTCATGGATCTCTTCCAGCGCTTCTCTTGAATATGCAATAATGCTTGATTTTTTGATAAAATCATCCACTGATAATGGAGAGAAAAATTTTGCAGTTCCATTCGTAGGAAGGACATGGTTTGGTCCAGCAAAATAATCTCCCAGAGGCTCACTGGAATATTCGCCTATAAAAATCGCTCCGGCATTGCGGATTTTTGTCATCACATCATAAGGATTCTTTGTCTGAATCTCCAAATGTTCTGACGCAATATCATTTGCAATCTCAATCACTTCTTCCATGGTATCTGCCACAAGGATATATCCATAATTATCCAAAGACTTCTGTATAATTTCTTTTCGGGATAATACTTTTACGAATTCATCCACTTCGTCCGATACCTTTTGTGCCAATTCTTCGCTTGTCGTTACCAGAATTGCAGATGCTAATTCATCATGTTCTGCCTGCGACAGCAGATCCGCTGCAACATATCTGGGATTGGCCGTATCATCTGCAATAACGAGAATCTCACTTGGTCCTGCAATGGCATCAATACTGACATGACCATAAACTGCTTTCTTCGCCAACGCTACATATATATTGCCAGGTCCCACAATCTTATCTACTTTTGGAATACTTTCCGTACCATAGGCTAATGCTCCGATTGCCTGCGCTCCTCCTACTTTGTAGATCGCATCTGCACCTGCCTCGCAGGCCGCAATCAGAGTATTCGGCGTAACTTTACCATCCCTTCCCGGAGGTGTCACCATAATAATTTCATCCACACCGGCTACCTTTGCCGGAACAATATTCATCAATACAGAAGACGGATACACAGCTTTCCCGCCCGGCACATACACGCCAACTCTATGTAATGGTGTTACCTTCTGTCCAAGCATCGTCCCATCTGGTTTACTGTCAAACCAACTGTATTGTCTCTGCTTCTCATGATAAGTCTTAATATTATGCAGTGCCTTTCGGATAATTTCGACCAATGCCGGATCTGCCAGATCATATGCCTCCTGAATCTCTTCTTCTGTAACCCGGATATTCTCAGCAGATATAATTGCTTGATCAAACTTCTTCGTATAATCAAAAAGTGCCTGGTCTTTTTCTGTTTTCACGCGTTCTAAGATCTCAGCGACTCCCTGTTCATACTGCCCATAATTATTAGGACTTCTCTTTAAAAGATCTTCCAAAAGATTCTGTCTCGTATCTTTATCCAAATGTTGTATTCTCATACAATCGCATCCTTTCTATATTATCTATATCTGTATCTGTGTACGAAGCTTTGTAAGAAGTGACTTAATTCTGTCGCTTTCCATACGCATGCTCACTGGATTCACGATCATTCTTGCAGACAGAGGACATACTTCTTCTAATACTTCCAGACCATTTTCCTTCAAGGTAGACCCAGTCTCAACAATATCTACAATTACTTCTGACAATCCTACAATCGGAGCAAGCTCAATAGAACCATTTAACTTAATGATTTCTACCGTCTGATGCTTGGTATTATAGAAATAGTCCTTAGCAATGTTCGGATATTTCGTCGCAACGCGAATCAACTCATGATGTTGAAGTAATGGTGCTGCATCCTTATAACCACAGACACACATTCTGCACTTTCCATATCCAAGATCAAGCACCTCGTGGACCTTACGCCCCTCCTCAAGGATGGTATCTTTTCCTACAACTCCGATATCAGCTGCACCATACTCTACATAAGTAGGAACATCAGGACCCTTTGCAAGAAAGAATCGAAGTTTTAATTCTTCGTTTGTAAAGATTAATTTTCTTGAATCTTTATCTTTCATTTCCTCACAGGTAATTCCAATCTTTTCAAATAATTCCAGTGTCTGTTTTGCCAGACGTCCTTTTCCCAAAGCAAATGTAAGGTATCTCATGTTGTCACTAACTCCTATCTGTACTATTCACAATCTTATGCTCACCAGTCACCAGATTAATCATGGTAATTTCCCCTGATTTCTTGATGTAAATCAGATTGCCGGCATAATATTCTTTTCCATATGCTACATAATCTTCTAATAGCTTTCCTTTGTCTTTCTTAATAAGTTCTGCATTCTTTGCCTTTCTTCGGAAATCTTTTGCGAGGGCAATAGCCTCTCTCTGTTTTCCTTCATCGTATACGATCATTGTATTCTTTCTGGTATATACAATGCGAATTTTCTGGCGAGTCAAAGCATTCATCAATTCATCCAGTACAATAGCAAAACCTATAGACGGAGATTGCTTGCCGAACTTTTCAATCAAATGATCATATCGTCCACCTTTTACAATCGCATCTCCTGTTCCGAATGTATATCCCCGGAAAATAATGCCTGTATAATATCCATACGTACCTGTCATACTCAAATCAAAGTTCACGAACTTTTCTACCCCGTATAGCTTTAATGTATCATAGATCTTTTCCAGGCGGCGAATTGCCATTACACCTTTTGAATTCGGTGCAATATTTTTAGCATGAACGAGAATATCTACGCCACCGACCAACTCGTTTAGTGCAGCGAACGCCTCTTTAGAACTTCTCTTCACCTGGATACTCTCAAGAAATTCTTCTACTCCAAAGTAATTACGATTATTGATCAATTCTCTGACACGCTCTTCTGCTTCTTCATCCAGGCAGGCATCTTCTATCAGGCTCTGAAAGAAGTCTACATTTCCCACATTTAACTGAAATTCTTTTAATCCTATCGTAAGCAGAGATTCAATGACCAGTGCAAGCATCTCAGCATCTGCCTCAACAGAATCATCTCCCATTAACTCAGCACCCATCTGAGTTGTCTCACGCAGACGGCCCTGATAATTAGAATGGTTTACAAACGTGTTTCCGGTATAACAAAGACGAATCGGCAATTCTTCTTCTTTGAATAAGGTTGCAACTGCACGTGCGATGGACGGAGTGATATCCGGACGCAGTGCAAGTGTATTCCCGTCTTTATCAAAAAACTTATATAAATCTTTGGATGGAATAGTACCAATCTCTTTTCCAAACACATCAAAATATTCAAATGTCGGTGGCTGGATATCATGGTATCCGTAGAGGTGAAATACCTTTTTAAGACGTCCTTCCAGCGCAAGTCTTTTTCCACATTCTACATTGTATATATCTCTGACTCCTTCCGGAGTATGCAATACTTTTTTCATATTTCCTCCAAAATCATTGTAATCTTTCCACTTTAACATGCTACCACGTTAAAAACCTTATTGAATTATAAGCATTTTCCTACTCTTTGTCAAGTTCCTCTCTCAGTTCCAAATCTAAGTTTATTGCGTCGAGATAAGGGACGTAACATCCATGATGAAATTCCATAAAAAACCGGTCATCCAACTCTTCCAAGCGAAAACTTTTTCTGCCGCCTTCTTTTGCCCTCTTCCAGAACACCAACAATTCTTCAAGGCGCATATAATATAAAATATTTTTCGCTGAATAATAGATTAATATAAAAGCAATTCCATCCTGTTTTTCAAAATTAATCATGAACTGAATCTGATGCTCATGAATATTCTGCAGTGGAAATGTATCCGCCACACATTCCTTTGCGTCAAAACACACAGGGATGCCTTGAACTACTCCAATATAATCAATCGTACTTCTCTGATCAAAATATGCCAACGTAATATGACGATGTTCCTTATCCATTTTTACCGGCGTGATTGGTGTCGGAATCTTCTGCATCAACGCCAGTCCTTTTTCCAGATACCATTCATTGGTCCGATTGACCATCTCTTCTAATGTTGAACCTCTAAGGCCTCTTGAGTTCCATGTTGCCATGCTGTCTCCTTTATTACTTTCCAAAATTCTGTCGGTACTTTCGCTGTATAAGTTTTTCTCGAAACATCTTCAAACGGAGATGTCAGCTCTGGAAATTCAAGCTGATATGCATGCAGCAGCTGAGATGTAACCTTATACTTTTTCCGAAAAGAATCATTCCAGACACAATCTCCATACTTGTAATCTCCCAAAAGTGGGTGTCCTTCAGATGCAAGATGAGCACGGATCTGATGAGTTTTTCCGGTAATCAGATGAACACGCAGCAATGTCATCGAATCATTCCAGGCAATCGGAACATATTCTGTCTCAATCGGAACATCACCAGACTTACTTACCGTTACTTTATTCGTTCTCTCATCTTTTTGAATATATCCATAAATATGCCTGGGCTTTAGAATTCTTCCTTTTACAATGCACAGATAATACTTTTTCAATGTTCTTTCTTTCAAAAGATGTCCCATGGTCTGTAGACAAATGAGTGTCTTTCCAGCCACAATCAATCCGCTGGTATTGCGATCCAGTCGATTACAAATAGAAGGTCTGAATGTCTTCAAATCCTCTTCGCTGATTTCTTTCTTATTAATAAGATATGATATCACATATTCTACTACAGAAACATCACTCTTTTCAGCCCTTTGTGACAACATACCAGAAGGCTTATTGATTAGCAGTATCTGTTTGTCTTCATATACAATATCCAAAGGAACAGATTCTATTCTATCGACAGAAGAATTCTGGACTGGAGAAGAAAACTTTTGAATTGTTTCATCAGCCAAAAATAACTTCACACTGTCTCCAACAGATAATTTTTCATTTCCCGTTGCTTTCTTACCATTCAGCACAATATTTTTCTTTCGAAGCATCTTATATATGAAACTGCCTGGTGCCTCACTTAAGTATTTTTTCAACAGTTTATCCAGTCTTTGTCCAGCTTCATTAGGTTTTATTACAATCTCTTTCATAGTAGTCCTTTTTAGAAACGCTTATATTACATAGAAATACTTAAGATAATATTCTTAATTTCTCGTTCTTTCTTCCTTGAGTTCGGCTTATCGACCGCCGCAATATTATTCATTCCCTCTGCCCGCGATAAAAACGCAACATAATCATGAAATATTTTCACCGTCATCTTATCATATCGATGATTTTTTAAAATATTCTTGATATGCTTTGCAAGTGCTGTTTCATCCGTCTTAGGGCTGCTCGTATAACCACATACTATATGGTCTGAGATTACGATTGCATCAACCGGCATTACTTTTTCACTGCTTGTGATGACCATATCATAAACTTGTGTGAGAAGATTAGCTTTCTCATGAATTTCCTGATATTTTTCCGGCTCAATACTCTTATGCGGTGCCATTGTAATAAACTCAACTAACATCTTTGCTGCCGGAAGGCAGCCTACAACCGCAATTACCGTAAACAAATTCAAACGTGTTTTTGTCTGTACATATCCCAGTACAAAAATTGCAATTACAATTCCAAATTCCAGAATAGACCAAATCAGATATTTTGTTTTTTGTGATTTGATATACCCCGGATGCCCTTTTTCAATTTTCATCTTTAGGTACACTCCCTGCTATATTTCACTTATTTTGTTTGCAGCTCCCATAATATCAGTTATCCATGTATATGGCAGCAGTTTCGTCAATCCCCTTGCGCTCTTCATTGCGTATCCATAGACAGATACAGGTTTTTTCCTCACAGAATCCATGAGTGCCAATTTTACCACTTCTTTAGAAGACACTTTCACAGATGATTTAAAGGAATTTGGCAAAGATCCTGAGCGTTCAAAAAATTCTGTATCAACAGGTCCCGGACATACGGCTGTTACAAAAATGCCCCTACTTTTCAGTTCTGTTCTCAACGCCAGCGACAAACTGTACACATACGATTTCGAAGCCGCATACACAGCAAATCCAGGCTGCGGAGCAAAAGCAGCCGCAGATGCAACATTAAGAATTCTACTTCCCTTCGAAAAATAAGGCAGACAGATTTGAATCATTTTTGTCAACGCTTTACAATTCAAATCAATCATTCCACTTTGTTCTTTTATATCAACCTTTGCAAAGCATCCCATCTTGCCATATCCTGCTGCATTCACAAGCATGCGAACATCTGCCTGATGGCGATCCAATTCTCTTTCCACTCGTTCAAATATATATTCTCTTTGAAGATCACCGTCAAATGTTCTGACCGGAAACGTCAATTGTTCCTGAAGCTCTTTTAAACGTTCGGTTCTCCTAGCTACTACCCATAATTCATCCAGATTCTTATATAATCTCGAAATCTGGCAGGCAAACTCTCTTCCCATTCCAGAGGATGCGCCTGTTATAATTGCGATTCTCACTGCAATCATCTCCTTGTATATCTGTTATTATTTTGTTTTCTTTTTGTGAACATTGCGAATTGCTTTTTTCTTTTTCGGCTTGCCTTTTTGATTCCTGTCATTCTTTTGGTTCGGAATAAAATCAGAATGTCTTGGACGTATCAGACAATGCTTGTCATATCCGACCAGATCCATTCTTCCTGCTTTTTTCAAAGCTTCCAGTACCAAATCATAATTCTTTGGATTACGATACTGAATAAGAGCTCTCTGCATCGCCTTTTCATGAGGATTTTTCGGCACGTAGACAGGTTGCATATCTCGTGGATCCACACCCGTATAATACATACATGTAGATATCGTCGACGGAGTCGGATAAAAATCCTGCACCTGTTCTGGCATATACCCAAGATCTCTCAGATATTCCGCTAATTCAATTGCTTCCTTCATCGTTGAACCCGGATGCGAAGACATCAGATACGGCACCAGATACTGTTCTTTGTGAATTTCTTGATTAATCTTTTTATATTTTTTTACAAAAGCCTGATAAACGCTGTTTTCAGGTTTTCCCATCTTCTGAAGAACTGCATCCGACACATGTTCCGGTGCAACTTTTAACTGTCCACTTACATGAAATTCACACAATTCTCGAAAAAATGTATCATCTTTATCTGCCATCACATAATCAAATCGAATTCCCGAACGAATAAATACTTTTTTAACATTTGGCAGTTCTCTTAATTTTCTTAGTAATTGAATATAATCCTGATGATCCGCTTTCAGGTTCCTACATGGACGTGGGAACAAGCACTGCTTTTCCTTACATACTCCTCGAGTCAACTGCTTTTCACAAGAAGGATATCGAAAGTTCGCTGTAGGTCCCCCTACATCGTGTATATAGCCTTTAAAATCCTTATCCCAGATAAACTGTCTCGCTTCAGCCAGCAGTGATTCGTGACTCCTTGTCTGCAGAATTCTTCCCTGATGAAAGGTCAATGCACAGAAATTGCAGCCGCCAAAGCATCCACGATTGCTGATTAGGCTAAACTTCACTTCTGAGATTGCCGGAACCCCTCCCATCGCTTCGTAAGAGGGATGGTAAGTACGCATATAGGGGTAACTGTAAATTCTGTCCATTTCTGCCTGGCTCAATGGTCTGGCCGACGGATTCTGAACCACATAGAGATGCTCTTCATAAGGCTCTACCAGACGTTTTCCCACGAAAGGATCCGTATTACAATACTGTGTATAAAAACTTCGGGCATAGTTCAGCTTGTCCGCTTTTAAATCTTCAAAACAAGGAAGTGTAATCGCATCATATACACTATCCAGATTCTTAGCTTTATAAACAGTTCCTGGAATAAATGTAATATCTTTGACATCAATTCCACTATCCAACGCCTCAGCAATCTCTACAATAGATCGTTCTCCCATTCCATAAGACACCAAGTCCGCACCCGAATCCAAAAGCACCGACCTTTTTAAGCGATCAGACCAGTAGTCATAATGTGCCAGACGTCTTAAGCTTGCTTCAATTCCTCCCAAAATAATCGGTGTCTTCTTATATACCTGGCGAATCAGATTACTATAAACAACCGCAGCATAATCGGGCCTCTTTCCCATAACGCCGCCAGGGGTAAATGCATCTGTTTTTCTACGTTTCTTGGATACCGAATAATGATTCACCATAGAATCCATATTACCGGCAGAAACAAGGAATCCTAATCTAGGCTCACCATATTCCATAATGCTGGATTTATCCTTCCAATCCGGCTGAGCAATGATTCCTATCTTGAATCCATGTGCCTCCAGAACACGTGTAATAATTGCATGGCCAAACGATGGATGATCCACATATGCATCTCCAGATACATAGACGAAATCTACCTGCTTCCAGCCACGAGCTTCCATATCCTGTCTGCAAATAGGCAAAAAACCTTTTTCCATTCTTAAAGCACCTCATAAGTTTCTTTTTTTATTTCATCAAAACTAAATATATAATAATCTGCAAGTTCTCGTTTTTTTGCTTCTTGTGGTCTTGAAAAATCATCATCCACAGCGCATACTTTCATCCCGGCATTTTTTCCTGCCAGAATTCCCATTGGAACATCTTCAAAGACCAGGCACCGCTTTGGATCTACACCTAATTCCTGAGCAACCCTAAGGTATACATCGGGAGATGGCTTCCCGGCTGAAACTTCACAGGCACTTCGAACCACATCAAACAGTTCTGCCACATTCAAAGCTTCCAGTGTATCATCTGCAAGCCCTTTATCATTACTCGTGGCAATGCCAATTTTTTTCCCAAGGTTTCGCATCTCCAGAATAAATTCATAGACACCTTCTTTCAGAAATACTTGTGTCATATATTTATCATGCGCCATATCCATCCATTCATCCATAACCTGCTCTCGTGTACAATTCAGCTGTGGGTATGTATCCAGAAAAAACTGGGCCACTTCAATATAACTCTTTCCTTCCATGTCTTCATGGAAATTTTCAGGCTTTGTCAAATGATATTTTGCCAGATAATCATCATCAATAGATGGCCAGATCCACATAGAATCTACCAATGTTCCATCTAAATCAAATATAATTGCATCAACATCTCTAAGCATCTTAGTAGGCAATCTCTTCCAACTCCTTCTCCGTAAGCGGCCGATATTCTCCTGGTTTTAGGTTTTCATCTAGCTGAAGCCGTCCCATACTTTCTCGTCTAAGATAGATAACCTCTTTTCCCACAGCTTGAAACATACGCTTCACCTGATGGTACTTACCTTCCTGTATCGTTAATAATATCTCCGATTCTTCGCCACTTTTCAGTATTTCCAATTTTCCCGGTCTTGTCCACTCTTCTTTTTCACAAGTTCCGATATTCACTCCTCTGGCAAACGCCTCTACATCATCCAGTGTCACTTTCCCCGAAACTTTCGCGAAATAGATTTTATCTACATGTTTTTTAGGAGACAACAAACGATGAGATAACTGCCCATCATTCGTGATCAGCATCAGTCCCTCTGTATCTTTATCCAATCTTCCAACAGGGAAAAGATCCTTTCTCTTTTTTCCCCGAATCAGTTCAACGACCGTCTTATCCTTCCCATCTTCAGTCGCAGAGATGACCCCAGCCGGTTTATTCAACATATAGTATTCGAAAACAGCATAGGAAATTTCTTCTTTTTCAAGGGTAACACAGTCTTTTGTTTCATCCACTTTTAATTCCGGCGATTTTATAGTGTTCCCATTTACAGCCACTCTTCCCTGACGAATATATTTTTTTACTTCCTGGCGTGTCCCGACCCCCATATCCGCCATATACTTATCCAAACGAATCATCAACACAGCCTCCATCCCGGCAAATATTTATTTTTAAGAGTTCCATTTGTAAGCTTTCCCCATCCAAGCGGATAACCATCCACACATACAAGCTGCCATCCCTTTTTACTGGTTCCCGTCAGATCTTCGACGTCCACTGTTTCTCCCTTTAAATACCTCGCAACTCTGCAATCTTGCGCCGCCAGATCAATGCAATGCGCATACTCTTCTTTTTTCAGGCACATAGCAAAAGCCTGACTTGGTTCAAAACGATTTTTTTTCAACTCCCCGAGCAACAATCCTGTTCGTAAAAAACGAATTCCTCGAACATCCGGAAGATCTTCCGGCATATAGTAGATTCGTTCTCCATGAATATCCAGGCGTGAGCTATCCAACTCCCAAAAGACATCTTTCATAAACTTTTCCAGATCCTCAGGAATTCTTTTGGCATTGTTCTTTTTTAATTTTAATTCTTTTTCCCGCAATGAGTCTCCCTTTTGCAAAAGAGCTACATAATGTCCCTCACCTTTCATTTTGTGAGGAAAAATTCGCACAGTTCTTTTAATATCTTCTATCTTTCCTTCTGTAAACTGTGGCATTCCCTGGCAGAATCCTTCGTATGGTAAAACATCCAAAATCCGAAACTCTGGATATTTTTCAAGCAACTGTTCAATAATTCTTTCATTCTCACGGCTATCGAACGTACAGGTCGAATAGAGCATCATTCCCCCTGGTTTTAGCATTCTTGCAGCCTGAAGGATAATACTTTTCTGAATATTACTAAAGAATTCTGGTCCATGTTCTTCCCAGGCTTTTACCATTTTTTTATCCTTGCGGAACATTCCTTCTCCAGAACACGGAGCATCTATAAGGATTTTATCAAAATATTCTACGAAATAATCTTCCAGCCTTCCCGGTTCCTCGCTCAATACCAATACATTTCCAATTCCAAAAACTTCAATATTTTTCAAAAGGCCTTTCGCTCTGGAGCTACTGATATCATTCGCGACAAGTACTCCTTGTCCCTGAAGCTTTGCTCCTAATTCTGTAGCCTTGCCTCCAGGTGCTGCACAGACATCCAAAACTCTGTCCCCTGGCTCAACAGGGAGCCGATTGGCCGGTGTCATTGCACTTGGCTCTTGCAGATAATATAATCCAGCAAAATAATACGGATGCTTGGCAGGAGATATCCGGTCCCCGTCATAATAAAATCCATTCTCTATCCACGGAATCGGTGTAATCTCAAACGGACATATTTTTTGAAATTCTTCTACAGAGATCTTTCCCGTATTGACACGAAGACCATAGTATCTTGGCTCATCATAGCAGGCAATATATTCATCAAACTCTTCACCCAAGAGTTCTTTCATCTTTTCTTCAAACACACTAGGCAGATTCATTATTCTTCCTCCATATTTACATACATAGCTTAGTATAACATATTCTTTCGTATAACTCTAGAAATAAGCATACTTTAATTTCTTATTTTCCAAAGAACGCAAAACGTAATATGGATTCACACTAATCTCTTCCCCGTCCTTATATGAATAGATTCCTACATGAAGATGTACAGCGAATTTGCCTTTTGTACCTTCCGGGCCATATCCAGAATCTCCCATATATCCCAACAGTTCCCCTGCTATCACTTGTTCTCCTTCTGAAATCCCGGCATAAGAGTCCAGGTGGGCGTAGTAATAATAAGTACCACTCTCTGATGTTATGCCAATTCGATATCCTCCTTTTTCAAGCCATCCCAAGTTTGTGACAGTTCCATCCGTCATACTCACTACTGGATAGATTCCCCTTTCATTGATCGATGCCATAATATCGGTCCCTTCATGTCCAGTTGTTCCTTTGTATTTACGCTCCATCATCCAGCTGTCTGTATAGGATGTTTTCAGTGACTTATCCACAGTCGATTCGGGAATTGGAAAATAACTCACTTCTTTTTCCACATTTTGGAGTAATGTTATACACTCATCCGATAAAAGCTCTTCTTTTTCTCTCATAGATGACGAAAAAAAATCCCTTCGATATTCTGTATCTTTGATTGTTTTCTTTTGTAGACCATAATACTTTCCCATTTCCATAAGACGACCTGTTTCCAACACAGTAAAAAGAGAGAGCAAAAACAATAGAACTATAATTTTTCGTGTTTTTTTCTTTTTCATAAAAAAACTCTTTTTAATCACTATATGAACAGGACCAGTCCCCTATTCACCAGGGAACCGGTCCTATAAAATTTTAAAATATAAAAATCTTTTATTTACAGTTTTTGAGAATTCATTATTCCTTATAGCGAATCTTTCTTCATAAAACATCTATGCACTCCATAGAATAAAACAAAAGCAATTTTCCGGTGTCCCAATATGTCAATTCAACGTTTTCTGTCTACACTATCCGTCCTTCTTCTGTTTCTTTCCATGCTAATTTTTCCACAAGGTGTATTCCAAGGGGCAAGCTCTGGAATTCTTCTGTGGTTCAATACAGTACTTCCTACACTCCTCCCTTTTATCATACTGTCTAATCTGTTGCTTCGTACTCCGGCTATCGACTGGATCGCCAGCTTCACAGCTCCTTTTATGTGCAGATTCTTCCATGTATCCTCATATGGTGCATTTGCGATTTTAACGGGTTTTTTATGTGGTTATCCAATGGGAAGCAAAGTAACTGCTGATCTCCTGAAACATAATTATATTTCAAAGAATGAAGGGCAATATCTACTTTCATTCTGCAATAACACAAGCCCGATGTTCATTATCAGTTACATTGTCTGGCAGAATTTGCAAAATAGTGCCTTAACACTTCCTGTTTTATTTATCCTTATGCTTTCTCCTATATTTTGCAGCTTTTTCTTTCGAAGATTCCACCAGATTCCTTTCAAAACATCAACATCCGTTCATCCGTTTTCAAAAGTCCATTATGGCTCAGAGACTCTTGAAAACCTTATAGACAAATGTATCATGGACGGATTTGAAACAATCACAAAAGTTGGTGGGTATATCATGCTTTTTTCTATTCTTATAGCATTAATAGAATATATTCCTTATCACTCTGTTCTCATCACTTCCATTATTTTACCATCACTGGAAATTACAACAGGAATAAAGATTCTATGTTCCGCACCAATCAGGCCGAATACCCAGATTGCATTCGTTCTCACCCTCACTGCATTCGGCGGATGGTGCTCTGTCGCTCAGACAAAATCCATGATACACGGGACTGGTCTTTCCATTCTTCCTTATATAATAGAAAAGCTGATTACCGCATTGGTAACCAGCCTGTTTGCTTCCATCTATCTGTTACTGTTGATCTAATTCTTCATCATCTATCTCATATTCCATATCCGAACCCTGGTCGCCATACTCTGCTTCCAATCCACGGGATGACTGCTCCGGTATCTCCAATTCTGAACGATTGTTGCGAACCATGTCATAGCATTCCTGCAAAGAATTCACAAGACCATCATACTTGGTTGTATAGCTATCCAATGTATGACCGATAATGCTTTCTGCATTCGCCAACAAATCATCCGTGTACTGCAATGCGCCAATTCGAATATCATTAGCATCACTAGTTGCATTATCCAGAATCTGCTGTGCCTGTTCTGTTGCTGCCGTAACAATCTCATTAGCCTGCGCATACGCCTGCTGCATGATCTCATGTTCACTGACAAGCTCACTTGTATGAATCTGTGCTTCTTCGATCAGGCTGTCTGCTTTTGCCTGGGCATCTGCAAGGATTGCATCTTTATTTGCAATAATTTTCTGATATCTCTTAATCTCATCCGGTGTCTTCATGCGTAGCTCACGAAGCAATTCATCCATCTGATCTTTATTTACAATAATTTTCGATGTAGATAACGGCTGGAACTTACAACTGTCGATATACTCTTCAATCTCTTCAATAATCTGTTCAATACGGCTACTCATAATTTACACTCTCCTTTTTTTGATTCATCTTCTCTTCTATTCTGTCTGCAACATAGTCTGGTACAAACTGAGAAATGTCCCCTCCAAAAGCTGCCACTTCTTTTACCGTGGTAGAACTTAAATATGAATACTTCAAATTAGTCGTCAAAAATACAGTCTCTACATCCGGTTCCATCTTATGATTTGTCTGAGCCATCTGCAATTCATATTCAAAATCTGTAATCGCCCTCAATCCACGAATAACCATTCCTGCATCCATCTTACGGGCAAAATCTACTAACAGCCCTTCAAACGGAATTATCTTTACATTTGGCATATCTTTTGTTACTTCATCTAACATTCTAACACGTTCTTCTACGGAAAACAACGGACTTTTTGCTTTATTATTCAAGACTCCGACAATTAATTCATCCACCAATTTTGCAGATCTTTTTATCACATCCAAATGTCCAAATGTTACCGGATCAAAACTTCCCGGATATATTGCTCTTAACATATGTCTTTCCTTCCTGCCGACTCAATAAATACGTGTTTATTCGTCTTATACTCTTTGGTTTTAATAATAGAAAATCCCAGATCTTCCACATAGTCAAATTCTGTATTCTTAGATGCCTCAACAATAATAACTCCATCTTCTGCCAACAGGCTGGAATCTGACAAATATTCTAAAACTCTTCGTTCAAATTCATGTCCGTAAGGAGGATCCATAAAGATATAGTCAAACTGCTTTTCCCCCTCTAACTTATATAATGCTGTCATTACATCCATCGACATCGTCATTCCCTTAGATTCCAAATGCGTACGTTTCAAATTGTCCTTTACGCACGCCATTGCTTTTGGATTCTTTTCTACAAAGACAGCCTCCATGGCACCTCGACTCAAAGCTTCGATTCCGATACCTCCACTTCCTGCAAACAAATCCAAAAATATGCAATCATACAAATATGGTGCAATCATATTGAATAATGTCTCTTTGATTCGATCTGTCGTCGGTCTGGTATCCATACCGTCCAATGTCTTTAACGTAATTCTTCTTGCACTTCCTGCAATTACTCTCATAGAAATAACCCCTTATACTTATGCAACTTTCTTGTCCATTATAAATTTCTAACAAAAAAAAGTCAATTCATTCCCAAACAGATGATATTATTTTTTTCCATATGTTCCCAGATGGCGATAGCGATTCAGACATGCATATATCTCTTGCTTTCTTGGCATCGCCATATTCCCCGGAAGATATCCTCCGTCAGATACTATTCCAAAACCCTGATGAACCAGTTTTTTATATAGTTCTTCTACTATATATCCCAAAGTCTTTTCACCATCAAACACATTCTCCTCAAGATATTTCACAATGTATCCTAGAGATGTCAATTGTTCCACATCCATCAGTTGCTCCACATATCTCAAATCTATCGTCTCATGATTAAGCATTACGCCATCCCGGCCTAATGTTTTTAGCTTAATTCTTCCTCGCTTCCTCAATCCCTGATTGACTTGAATCTTTCTGTCAAAAGAAGGCATCACTGGTTCTTCTTCCGGTAACTGAAGTTTTGGATAATTCTGTGCTGCATTTTTTGCAATTGCCGTGATTTCCCTTGGCACATAACGATCCATCTGTATAATAATATCGGCCACTTGAAAATACGCTCCAGAACTGCCTGCAACAAGAATTGTTGAGATTCCAAACTCTCCATAAAGATCCCTCACTCGTTCAATAAATGGAGTAATTGGCTCCATATCCCTGTGAATGACTTGCTGCATCAATTCATCTCGTACCATAAAATTTGTAGCACTCGTATCCTCATCGATCAAAAATGTCTTCGCACCAGCTTCTATACTCTCCACCACATTGGCCGCCTGGGAAGTACTTCCGCTGGCATCTTCCGTAGCAAATGTCACCGTATCTTTACCATTGGGAAGATCATTAATAAACATAGAAATATCTGTATGCCTGATACTTCGTCCATCTTCCGCTCGAATCTTCATCGCAGTAGGATCCGTCACGACATATTCTCTTCCATCACCAGCAATATGTGGATACACACCGGCTTCTAATGCTTTTAAGAGTGTAGACTTCCCATGATAGCCTCCACCTACAATCAATGTGACACCCTTTTGAATACCCATTCCAGTAATCTTTCCCTTATGAGGGAGATTCATCTCTACCTTCACAGATTCTGGTGAACGAAACGGAACAGCTCCCTTCATAGGACGCTGTGACACTCCAGATTCCCGCGGAAGGATCGAACCATCCGCCACAAAAGCCACCAGGTTATACTCCTCCAGATGAGACCGAATATATTCCTGATCTACCGACAGTTCCATGACCTTTTGGACTTTTTGTTGATCCAATCTGTTATAATATAATGTTTTTCCCACACATACCGGGAGAAAATCATAGAGAATTTTTATTAATTCTCTGGCATTAATCGTACGGCCATTCGCCGGAAATCCGACCTCAAACCGAACTATGATATCTCCCGTTTTTTCCTGTACAGTACAAGCTGTTCTCTCCAAAATCTCCTGACCACATCTGGAAACAGAAATCACACCGCTCTTGCCTGAACCTTTCGCCTGAAAAGAATATTGTTCAATTTGTTTTGCAAAAATACGAATCAAATGATCTTGAAGTGCAATTTTTTTATATTTCCGATCATACAATTCTGCCGGAAATCCAGCAACTTTTCCAGGTACTTTGATGCTTAATTTTGAGGGAGCCGCAAACGGATCTCCCTGCACATGATCAATAGATAATACATACGCCTGGAACTGATAAGTTCCCTTGGTATCCTTATAGGCAGGATAGCTTCTATGATCAATCTTATTCAATAATTGCCTTAAATCTTCTGCCGACTTCATCTATCCACTCTTCTCCTAATATTCTATTGCTTCTTCCCGTGTCATCCAAAAATGAATTCCTGTCGTCGAATCCATCCATCGATCCTCGTTAAAATCTATTACTTCCACCCATTGTCCTTTTCGATAGACAAAGTTCTCATCTACCAGAGACCAGGCTTCCTCGAACTCTTCTGTAGAATCAAAGCTTTTAATTGTCAAAACTTTTGCTTTATTACATCTACAAGATGGAAGTGTCGCCGATGTCCGTTTCGCGTCTGCCGGAATCAACAGCTGTACCAGACGGTCATTCACACATTTTTTATACCCTAGAATCGGTCCAGTCTCCGGACAATGCATGCGAAACCACTGGGTTCTGTCATCTGATAGAATCCCGTCTAATCTTGCATATTCCAGAACAGCCCCGAACAAATTAGCCCCACATATATTTGCCTCTTCAAGATCACAATACCGAAAAGATGCTGTCTTCATGTTCGCATTCCGAAAATCCGCCCCATGAAGCGGACATCCGTCAAATAATGCATTTTCCACGCTGCTATTGCAAAAATTCACGCCATTTAATATGCTGCCATGAAAAGAACTCAATGTAAAATCTATTCCACTTAAATTCCATCCGGTCAAATCTGCATGATGAATTTCCACTTCCCGGAACTCTAGTTTCTCGTCAGGCTTTTTCTTTGCAATGCTTTCTTTTAACTCATCTATTGACACACTACGCATAATAGCTATCCTCTTTTATAAATCTACGATTCTCGCTCTGTGATGGATCGCCGGAAGAAATTTATTCAGCAGATCTTTTGTCTTAAACTTAAGATGGCTGGTATTGATGCCAGGATTACATCCAAACCATTCCGATTCAGCCACTTCCTTATCTACGATTACCTGCACATAATCATCTTCATCCGTCAATAGACCTGCCACACTGGCAGACCCCGGCGTAGTACCCAGATGTTCCAACATCTTTTCCGGCGGAGCAAATGACATGTGAGACACTCCTAATTTTTTGCTGAAAGAGGAAGTATCAAATGCCTTATTTGCAGGCATGACCAGTAAGAAAAATGTTGTCTTCTTCTGGTTACATAAAAATACATTTTTTCGGATCTCTGTCCCAATTGCCTGATCAATCGCTGCGCACTCTTCCATAGATGCAGCCGGATCATTATCTACCTGCTCATATGGAATCTTTAATTTATCTAATGTTTCATACATCTTTCGTTCTAAAGGCATTCTTTCATCTGTTGGCGCAGATGTTCTGATTTCACTGATATACATAATCTATTCCTCCATATTTATCTTGTCCTTTTTTTAACATTATATCGAATCTCTATTATCTTTGCAATTTTTTTGCTATAATATTAGATAATTGTAAGTAATCCGCAGACATCTTTTAACAAAGGAGAACTAATCATGAAATATATACTCGCATCCGCCTCTCCCCGTAGAAAGGAACTCATGGAACAGGCGGGTTTTCGCTTTGAGGTAATTCCATCCATGGTGGAGGAGAGAATCACAAAAACAACACCGTCAGATGTGGTCATGGAACTTGCATTCCAGAAGGCACAAGACGTGTTTAAGCGCCATCAAAAATCTTCCGGTGGTCGACAAGACTATGTTGTCATAGGTGCTGATACCATAGTCGTATATCGCAATGAAATCCTGGGAAAACCAGCAAATAAATCCGAAGCCTTTGATATGCTGTCTATGCTGTCAGACCGAACACACCAGGTCTATACTGGTGTATCTCTGATTTATTTTCAAAATGGGCAGATTCACACCAACACTTTCTACGAATCTACCGATGTTACTTTTTGTCCGATCTCCCGTGAAGATTTGCATTCTTATATCGAATCCGGCGATCCATTGGACAAGGCCGGTGCGTACGGAATTCAGGGTTCATTTGCCATCCATGTAAAATGCATTAAAGGAGATTATAATAATGTTGTCGGTCTCCCAATTTGCCGATTATATCAGGAATTAAAAAAGAGAGTCAGATAGCATTTCTGTTATCTGGCTCATCTTTTGAGGAAATATATTTGATATGTCTATTTCTCGTATTTCTCAACAGCTTCTTCAATTGCTGCACGCATGATAAGCATCAATTCATCAATCTGTTTCTTTGTTACGATCAAAGGCGGAATCATACGATTTACTTTATCTCCGATCGCTGTGATAAGTGCCATACGATCCAGACATCCGTGTTTTACTTCTACTGCGATTGGAAGATCGTATTCACATCCAACCAGAAGTCCACGTCCTCTTGCTTCTACTACATGTGGAAGTTTTGCAAGTTCTTGCTTCATGTACTCTCCCATCTCTCTTGCATTTCCACTCAAATCTTTATCAAGAATTTCTGTCACTGATGCAAGACCTGCTGCACAGGCAACGCAGTGTCCGCCGTATGTAGAACCATGTGTTCCTTTTGTAAATGCTGTTGCTACTTTTTCAGTTGCACAACAAGCAGCCAGCGGCATTCCGCCACCAATGGCCTTTGCCATAGAAACTGCATCTGGTTTTACACCATATCCCATATATGCCATTGGAGCTCCGGTACGTCCCCATCCTGTCTGAACCTCGTCAAACAAAAGGAGCATATCATTATCATCACACAACTTACGCAATCCTTCTATAAATTCCTGAGTTGCAGGATGTACTCCACCTTCTCCCTGTACAGGTTCAATCATAATAGCGATAGTATTTTTTGTAACCTTAGAAGCGAAATCTTCCAGGTTATTATATTCAGCATAGCTGAATCCAGGAAGCATTGGCTTAAATCCCATCTGAATTGCGTTATCTGGTTGTCCTGTTGCAGACATAGCACCATAAGTTCTTCCATGGAATCCATGTTTTGCTGTAATGATGTGATATCTTTCTGGACCATAGTTATCAACACCATATTTTCTTGCCATCTTAATCATACATTCATTTGCTTCTGTTCCTGAGTTCTGATAGAAGATCTTATCCATACCGATGGTATCACATATCTTCTTTGCAAGAAGTGCCTGTGGAATAGTGTAAGGATAGTTGAATGTGTGCATAATATCATCCATCTGATCCTTGACTGCTTCTACAACCTTTGGATTTCTGTTACCTGCACTGTTAACTGCTACACCACCGTAAAAATCAAGATATGCGTTTCCTTCCTCATCATACAGATACATTCCTTCTGCTCTTTCTGCAATAAAGTCATAACGTTCATATGTCTCCACCATGTATTTATTTACGATATCTTTCAACTCTTGTGGTGTAAGACCCGTATCCTTTAATCTCATTGTAAAATCTCCTCTCTTCCATACATATTTATTTAAACTATAATTCAGGGCAAAAGAAAAAGGCACCGTATCTACGATACGGCGCCTTTGCCTTTAACGACTTAAAGTATATACCTACATTTTTTTATAGTCAATACCTTTTTTACATTTTTTCAAGATAATTTTTTAACATTTTTTACATATTTTCACATTCAAAACTGCCCATTTCACATACTGAAATGGTTCAAAAAGATCTGCTTGCCGAACTAAAAATAGAGTGTCATTCGACACTCTATTTATTGCACATATTAGTTATACTTACGTTTTCTAGCAGCTTCAGATTTTTTCTTACGTCTTACACTTGGTTTCTCGTAATGTTCTCTTTTACGAATCTCCTGCTGAATACCAGCCTTCGCACAGTTTCTTTTGAATCTGCGTAAAGCGCTATCTAACGTCTCGTTTTCTTTAACGATTACATTTGACATAGTCTCACACCTAACCTCCCCTCCAGTCCTATATTGTGCATCATACGACTGTTCGGGTATTTTTCTTGCACTACATTAGATTATAACACATATTTCCACTTCGTCAACATTTTTTTCGTTATTCTCATATATTTTATGTCAATTATATAACGAAGAACTATGCCAATTGTTGTTCCAGAACCTCTGCTGCTTTTGCAAGAGCCGCGTCAATGCCTGTAGGATTCTTTCCGCCGGCCTGTGCCATATTCGGACGTCCACCGCCGCCTCCGCCAACTAAAGCTGCTGATGCCTTGATCAGATTACCAGCATGTGCGCCCTTATCCATAGCCTCTTTTGTAGCCATTGCCATAAGACTTACCTTGCCTTCGTTAGCAGAAGCAAGTACAACAACTCCTTCACCTAACTTTTCTTTCAGTTGATCACCAAGGTCACGCAGACCATTCATATCTACACCTTCCACCTTTGTTGCCAACAATTTTATACCTTTAACTTCAACCACCTGATCCATTACATCACCAAGTGAATCCTGGGCAAGTTTACTCTTCAGGCTCTCTAATTCACTGTTCAATGCTTTATTATCAGACAAAAGGTGCTGAATCTTCTCAGCGAGCTGATCAGGATTTGCTTTTACAAGACTGGAAGCTTCCAGAAGTTTCTTTTCAAGTTCATCATAATATTTTAACAATCCTTTTGAAGTTAATGCTTCGATACGTCTAACCCCTGCGGCAACTCCAGTTTCTGACACAATCTTTAAAGCTGTGATCACTCCGGTATTCGCCACATGAGTACCACCACAGAACTCGACGGAAAAGTCTCCCATGCTTACTACACGAACGATATCGCCGTATTTTTCACCGAACAATGCAGCCGCCCCAGTCTTTCTTGCCTCTTCAATCGGCATATTCTGTGCTACTACAGGAAGGCATGCTGCAATCTTTGTATTCACAATATCTTCTACCTGTTTCAATTCCTCTTTGGACATTGCAGAGAAATGTGTAAAGTCAAAACGAAGTCTGTCTGCATTGACGGAAGATCCCGCCTGCTCTACATGAGTACCAAGCACCTGACGAAGTGCCGCATGCAGAAGATGCGTTGCACTGTGATTTTTTGCACACAGGCCACGATTCTCTTCTTCTACAGTCAATTCTGCCTCATCTCCAACTTTTACCATTCCTTTTGATACATGACCAATATGTCCGACCTTTGTTCCTGCAAGATGAATACATTCTTCTACTACGAATTCGCCATCTGCAGTCCTGATTACACCGATATCACCTTCTTGACCACCCATGGTAGCATAGAAAGGAGTCTTATCAACAATGATAGTTCCTCTTTCTCCGTCAGATAATGCATCTACCACTTCTGCGTCTGCTTTGGATGCATCGGTCGTAAGTGCAGTAATCTTAGAAGTAAAGATAAGATCTTCATATCCTACAAATTCTGTTGCAAGTGCGGGATCCAGTTCATCATATACTGTCGCATCTTTTCCGGACATCGCATGTGTACCAAAGGTACCTTCTGATTTGGCGCGCTGTTCTTTCTGTGCTTTTTTGAAACCTTCCTCATCATAAGTAAGCCCCTTTTCTTCCAGAATCTCGCTGGTCAGATCTATCGGGAATCCATAAGTATCATAAAGCTTAAATGCATTTTCTCCAGAAAGAACCTTTTCTTCATTTTTTGCCATCTCTGCTTCCATTTCTGCAAGAATAGACAATCCCTGATCAATAGTCTTATTAAACTGTGCCTCTTCTTTAGCAATAACATTAAAGATAAAGTCTTTCTTTTCTTCCAGTTCAGGATAACCATCTTTTGAACCGTCAATGACAGTCTGTGCCAATTCTACTAAAAATGCACCTTTAATATTCAACAATCTTCCATGACGGCAAGCACGACGAAGCAAACGACGAAGAACATAGCCACGTCCACTGTTGGATGGCATAATTCCATCAGAAATCATAAATGTCACAGAACGGATATGGTCAGTAACAACACGGATAGAGACATCCGTCTCATCATCTTTTCCATATTCTACGTCTGCAAGACGACAGACATGGTCACGTAAAGCCTTAATTGTATCAATATCAAACATGGAATCCACATCTTGTACAATACAAGCCAGACGCTCCAACCCCATACCAGTATCGATATTCTTCTGAGCTAATTCAGTATAATTATTGTGTCCGTCATTATCAAACTGTGAAAATACATTGTTCCAGATCTCCATATAACGATCGCATTCACAGCCTACTGTACAGTCAGGACTGCCGCAGCCATACTTTTCTCCACGATCATAATATACTTCAGAACATGGACCGCACGGGCCGGAACCATGTTCCCAGAAATTATCCTCTTTTCCAAACCGGAAGATTCTTTCTGCTGGAATTCCAATCTCCTTGTTCCAGATCTCCCATGCTTCATCATCCTCCAAATAAACAGAAGGATACAGTCTGTCAGGATCAAGCCCCACAACCTCTGTCAGGAATTCCCATGTCCAGTGAATGGATTCTGTTTTAAAATAATCTCCGAACGAAAAATTACCAAGCATTTCAAAAAAGGTACCGTGACGTGCTGTTTTACCTACATTTTCAATATCTCCGGTACGAATACATTTCTGGCAAGTTGTCACTCTTCTTTTTGGTGGAATCTCCTGTCCGGTAAAATATGGCTTTAATGGTGCCATTCCTGAATTGATCAACAATAAGCTCTTATCATTATGTGGCACCAATGAAAAACTTTTCATAGCGAGATGTTCTTTACTCTCAAAAAATTCAAGGAACATCCTTCTTAATTCATTTACTCCGTATTTCTGCATAACATCCTCCTGTTCCCTATTCATATGCATTCATGACCCATTCCTATATATGACCCATACGTATACATGAAATATTTTAGATTCTGTAAAATATTTAAATAACTAAGTTTTAATTATAAAGAGAAGCAAGCGGTTTGTCAACGCTCCGCTTGCCCCTTTGTAGTTACTTTAATTCAATTTCTTCTAATTCTTTTGGAGGTAATTTCTTTGTAGAACCATCTACGAACTCTTTTACCTTCTTCTGTGCTTTTGCAACCTGAAGATTGGTACCTGCACCTGCTACACATCCGCCAGGACATCCCATGCCTTCGATCAGACATCCATTCATTCTGCCAACCTTGGCCATAGATAATATCTTCTTACATTCTGCCAGACCTTCTGCATGTTCAATCTTAACTTCCACATCTGGATAATATTCTTTGACACACTGTTCAATTGCATCAGCAACACCACCTGCAACCGCATATCCACGTCCTGCACCCGTTGCATTATGGAAGGAAGATTCTGCTTCATACTCCAGAAGATCAATATCTTTTGCATCAAACATTGCCTGCAATTCTTCAAAAGTAATAACAAAGTCTACATCACTTCTTACCGTTCTTCTCATGGCTTCCAGCTTCTTCGCAGCACATGGCCCGATAAATACCACTCTTGCATTCGGATGTTCTTTCTTAATTGTACGGGCAGTTGCCACCATCGGTGTCAGTTCCTGAGAAACCTGGTCAATCATATCTGGGAAATACTTTTTCGCAAGCATCGCCCAGGAAGGACAACAAGAAGTTAATAAGAATGGCAATTCTCCGGTAGCTACTTTATGTACATAATGACGTGCCTCAGCGATTGCTCCGATATCAGCACCCAGTGCAACTTCATATACTTCAGAAAATCCAAGTTCCTGAAGAGCTGCTTTTAAGTTTCTCGGCGTAATATTATCTCCAAACTGTCCTGCAAATGCCGGTGCGATCTCCGCAACGATCTCATCGCCCTCTGTCAGAGCTCTTGCAAGTTGGAAAATCTGAGACTTATCAGAAATAGCTCCAAACGGACAGCTTACCATGCACATTCCACAGGAAACACATTTATCTACGTTGATTTTTGCACGTCCTTGTTCATCTGTTTCAATTGCAGAGACACCACACGCCTTTGCACATGGACGTTCCTTTTTTGAGATTGCATCATATGGACAGACTGTTTTACATTTTCCACAGCTAATACACTTCTCCTGATCGATAAAAGAACGACCATTGACCATAGAGATCGCGCCTCTTGGACAGACTTCCATACATGGATGCGCCAGACAGCCTTTACACATATTGCTGACTTCATATCCTTTCTCCTGACATCCTTCACAGGCTGATGGAATCACCTGCATAAGCGGCGGTTCATAATATTTATCTGAAATGTTGCTGGCTTCCACACCTGCAGTAAGATGAACCGGTTTGTTTTCTGGACGCAGAGATAAGCCCATTGCAAGACGAAGACGCTCTCTTACTACTGCACGTGCACGATAAACACTCTCTCTGTATTTAATCGTATCATCATTCACGATTTTATATGGAATTGCTTCCATATCATCATTCAGAGTATCTGCATTCGCCTTAAATCCCAGTCTGGCAACTTCCTCAAATACTGTTCGTCTGAGTTTTCTAACTGTCGTGTCCAATCCTCTCATCATAGTTCTCATATCCTCCTGGTATAACGTATCATTTTTACAGATTCAACTATAATTATTTGTTAATGAATTGTCAACCATTTCTCTTGTTCCTATTTTAAAACATTTTCTTAATTAGAGAAGGAAGATATTATGTTGTCTGCAAGTCTCCCGCATCTCTTTTGGCCAGATACTTGCCTGTACTTCTCCTACATGTGCACGATCCAAAAGGAGCATACATAATCTGGATTGTCCAATACCGCCGCCGATTGTATAAGGCAATTCTCCATTCAACAGCATCTGATGATATGGAAGATCTTTTCTCTCCTCGCATCCTGCCTTTTTCAGCTGCTCTTCCAGTGATTTTTCATCAACACGGATCCCCATACTGGAAATCTCCAAAGCACTGTTCAGATTCTCAAACCAGAACAGAATATCTCCGTTTAACTGCCAGTCATCATAATCAGGTGCACGTCCATCATGGGGTTTTCCACTTGCCAGTTTATCTCCGATCTGCATTAAGAATACGCAGCCATATTCTTTGGTAATCAAATTTTCTCTTTCTTTTGGCGTTTTATCCGGATAACGATCCTCTAATTCCTGAGAGGTGATAAAGAACACATCATTCGGAAGTTTCTTTACGGCATTGGGATACTTATACCAAACCTCATGCTGCATATGCTTGATGATTTTAAAAATAGTTCTCACAGTTTCTTTTAGAGTATCAATATTTCGTTCTTCCTTCGTAATAACCTTCTCCCAATCCCACTGGTCCACGTAACAGGAATGGAGGTTATCCAGTTCTTCGTCCCGGCGAATGGCATTCATATTGGTATATAACCCTTCTCCTGGCTGAAAGCCATACTCATGCAAGGCCATACGTTTCCATTTTGCAAGGGAATGTACCACCTCTACAGTCTCTCCGGGAATTCCAGCAATATCAAACTGTACAGGACGTTCCACACCATTCAGGTTATCATTCAGTCCACTACTCTTTTCTACGAACAACGGTGCTGAGATTCTCTCGAGATTCATTTCCTTCCCTAATTCTTTCTGAAATGTATCACGAATGTACTTGATTGCCTCCTGCGTTTCTCGCACACCCAGACGGGGATCATATTTTTCTGGTAATATTAATGACATATTCTTCTTCCTCTTTTCCTTCTTTTATTCTTCTGAAAATACTCTCTGTGCATAATACACTGATTGCATTGCATCTTTCCCATAGAAATCGGCACCAATCATATCCGCATAATCTTGATTCAGCACTGCCCCACCAACCATAACTTTACATTCTGGCTTTTTCTGATGCAGAAGCTTAATTGTATCTTCCATGCTGACAACCGTGGTCGTCATCAATGCACTCAAACCAATCAGCTTGACATCTTCCCGGATTGCACAATCTACAATCGTTTCCGGTGGAACATCCTTTCCAAGATCAATCACATCAAAACTGTAGTTTTCCAGCAATACTTTCACAATATTTTTCCCTATATCATGGATATCTCCCTTTACCGTTGCCAGAATCACTTTATCTTTTTTCTGAACATCTCCGCCGTTCTGGGCAAGGACATCTTTCAGCACCGCAAACGCAATCTTCGCTGCATCAGCACTCATCAACAATTGCGGTAAAAAAATGGTTCCTTTCTCAAAACCCTTTCCTACAACATCCAAAGCCGGAATTAAATGTTGATTGATAATCTCCAATGGTTCTTGGGACTTTAACAATTCTCTGGTTGCATGATGAGCTTCTTCTTTTAATCCTTTTTCAATTGCAGATTTTAGAGTAAGCTCTGAAGACATTATTGATGTCGTAGAGATTTGCTGATTTCCATATTTTTGAATATATTCCTCACAATTTTCATCATAATTCATCAATGCGCAAAAAGAATAATAAGAACGCATCATATCTTCGGAAGATGGATTAATAATTCCTGCACTCAGACCATTCTGCATTGCCATAGTATAAAAATTGGAATTAATCGCCGGACGATAAGGAAGTCCAAAAGAGATGTTGGACACCCCCAACACTGTGCATACACCGTATGCTTCCCGTACCCCTTTTAATGCCTCCAATGTTACCTTTGCGCCATCTGGTTCAGAACTGATTGTCATTGCAAGGACGTCAATGACAATATCTTTTTTCTGAATACCATATTTTTCTGCTTCTTTTATAATCTTCCCAGCAATCTTAATCCTTCCTTCTGCAGTATTAGGAATTCCTTCTTCATCAATGGTCAGTCCAATCACCACACCACCATATTTTTGAATCAAAGGAAAAACCTGATCCATAGATTCCTGCTTGCCATTCACAGAATTTACCATCGGTTTCCCATTATATATACGCATCGCAGCTTCCATAGCTTTAATATCTACCGTATCAATCTGTAATGGCAGACTGGTTACACTCTGTAGCTCAGTAATAACTTCTTTCATCATGGCAACTTCATCTATATCCGGAAGGCCGACATTAACGTCCAGAATATGCGCACCTCTGTCTTGCTGTGTGATTCCTTCTTTCAATATGTAATCCATATCGTGTTCTTTTAAAGCCTGTTTGAACTTCTTTTTTCCGGTCGGATTAATTCTCTCTCCGATGATCATAGGCTTCTGCCCTAACAAAACCGCTTTTCCATAAGAAGATACAATCGTTTTATCTGTAGGAACCGGTCTTTGCAGCTGACGGCTCTGAACACCTTGAATCATGACACGGATATGTTCCGGTGTAGTACCACAACATCCACCGATCACACTGGCTCCTAATTGCAGAACTTTCTGCATCGTTTGCGCAAATTGTCTTGGAACTACATCATAGTATACTTCACCATCCCTTTGTTTTGGAAGTCCTGCATTCGGTTTTACAATGACCGGAATAGAAGTGTACTCCATAATCTCACTTAGAATCGGGAGCATCTGCTCAGGCCCCATTCCACAGTTAATTCCTAATGCATCAACTCTTAATCCTTCCAACATAGCAACAACTGACGGAACATCTCCGCCTGTCAAAAGCTTTCCTTTTTCATCAAAAATCATTGTTGCAAATACCGGCAAGTCTGTATTCTCTTTTGCGGCGAGAACAGCTGCTTTTACTTCATAGGTATCACTCATAGTCTCAATATGAATCAGATCCACACCAGCATCTTCTCCATATTTTACCACTTCTTTGAAAGCCTCGTAGGCATCTTCAAACGCAAGATCCCCCATCGGCTTCAGCAGTTTACCAGTTGGTCCTATATCCAATGCCGTATATACTTCTCGTCCGTCATGCACTCCTAAAGATGCTGCTTTTTTTACATTCGCTACAGCAGCTGTCACAATATCTTTTAATGCATATTTTGAATCATGGAATTTTAATGCGTTAGCACCAAAAGTATTCGTCAGAACAATGTCACTTCCCGCCTCATAATATTGACGATGAATATCAACGATTTCTTCTGTATGTTCCAGGTTCCATACTTCTGGAAGTTCTCCTGGCTTCAGTCCTTTCGACTGAAGCAAAGTTCCCATTCCACCATCAAAATACAATAATTCTTTTCCCAGTCGTTCTAATAACATTCGTCTTCTCCTTTGTTGTCATCTCATCTGTTCATTCTTCCGCAATCCTCTATGGACATCTCCGATATATACAATCTTTTTTTTCACAAGCTTCACACCCTTTCATATGGCAAGGCTCTTTGCTTCGACTCACACCAATGACGGCTGTCACAGATTTCGTCGGCGTCAACATACTGCTGTCTGTCATAGTTAAACCGATGGTTTTTGCTGTATCCAGCATTCGTAAGATCATTTCCTGATGTTCAATAGGAAAGTCTCCATATCCTGGGCTGAATCTCGGCCTAAGATAGAGTCTATCTTTTTCTAATTCTTTTCCTATGCTCTGCTGACACTCATCCAGATATTCTTCCAGCATAGCTGCTGCACATGCCTGCAGTGTAACTACTCTGGCCATATCTGTCAGCGCGTACTTTCGCAACAGCATATCTACTCCTGCACCAAGAGTCGCTCCTAATATGACCGCTGATTGACACCCCGCCAAATTCTTTCCCAGATTTTTACTGATAATATTCAGCTTCCCAATTTGCAAACGATCTGTCTCCTTGAAGGATACGTCAAAAATGCGATAGATGATTCGCTTTCCCGCTATCTGGTCCAGTTCCGCAAACGAACTTTCCACTAAAGCAAGTGTATGATCATCTACCGCATGGCTTCCATATCCCAAGTAACGAATCGCCTCTTTCGTCCTTGTATCCATAACCTCGTCCTTCTACATATCTCTTGCGAACTTCTTACATACTATCGTATAATTCCTCATACTGTCTTGCAGAATTATTCCATGAGAAGTCCTGTGCCATAGCACGTTCAACAATCTTATTCCAGTCACGCTTTTTATCATAGTAAATGCGCTCTGCATAACGTATCGTCGCAAGCATCTCATGCGCATTGTAATTTGAAAAACTAAAGCCCGTACCAGTCTTTTCATATTCATTATATGGCTCTACCGTATCTTTCAAACCACCAGTTTCTCTTACAATCGGCAACGTTCCATAACGAAGACTCATCAACTGACTCAATCCACATGGTTCAAACAGAGATGGCATCAAAAATGCATCGCAGGAAGCATATATCTTATGGGAAAGTGCATCTGAGTAATAAATATTTGCAGATACCTTACCTGGATATTTCCACTCGAAATGGCGGAACATATTCTCATACTGTGCTTCTCCTGTTCCAAGCACTACCAATTGAATTGCATCCTGACAAAGCTCATCCATCACATAGGCCACAAGATCAAATCCTTTTTGATCTGTCAAACGAGATACCACACCAATCAACATCGTATGGCTGTCCTGAGTCAGATTAAGTTCTTTCTGAAGAGCAATCTTATTTTTGACTTTTTCTCGCCGGAAATTGCTGATCGAATATTTTTTCTCAATCTTTGTATCTGTCTCTGGGTTATATTCATCATAATCCAGACCATTTACAATACCTGACAAACAATTGGAGCGGGCATTCATCAGCCCATCCAGTCTTTCGCCATAGAATGGCATCTTGATCTCTTCTGCATAGGATTTACTTACCGTTGTGATCTTATCCGCATATACAATTCCGCCCTTCAGATAATTAGCATCTTTATATGCTTCTAACTTGTCCGGGGAAAAATAATACTCCGGAAGTCCCGTAATATCCCCTACTCTCTTAGCATCCCATGTGCCCTGGAACTTCAGATTATGTATCGTCATAATAGTCTTGATTCCGCGATAAAACTCATTGCCATAACGGAAATTATCCAGATATACAGGAACCAGCCCTGTCTGCCAGTCGTGGCAATGAATGATGTCTGGTCTGAAATCAATCAATGGAAGTGCGCTTAACACTGCTTTCGAAAAGAATGCAAATTTTTCAATATCGGCATACATATCGCCATAAGGTGCAAAACCATTGAAATAATATTCATTATCTATAAAATAGAATGTAATTCCTTCATATTCGTATATTAACACCCCTACATACTGCTTTCTCCAATTCAAATCCATGTAGAAGTGGGTATGATAAGTAAGTTTCTCCATCCACTCTTCTTTCATACACATGTATTTTGGCAGCATCACCCGAACGTCATATTTTTCTTTATTGAAATATTTGGGCAGAGAACCAACTACATCCGCAAGCCCACCCGTTTTTATAAAAGGTACTGATTCTGACGCTGCAAATAGTATTTTTTTCATAACTTTTCCTCCAAACCTCACAAATATAAATATATTATACCGTATTTTTTTTTAGAAGAAAAGTACCAATCAATTTTTATATTCTAATCTAATTGTATCCGCAATTAATGCAATAAATTCGGAATTTGTGGGTTTTCCTTTTCCATTGCTTACTGTATATCCAAACAAATCATCTAACGTATCTAATTTTCCTCTGCTCCAGGCAACTTCAATAGCATGCCTGATTGCTCTTTCCACTCTGCTTGCAGTTGTCTGATGCTTTTTCGCTACGGTGGGATAGAGGACTTTTGTAACTGCATTCAGTACATCCATATCCTCTACAGCCATCATGATCGCATCTCTGAGATAATGATATCCTTTGATGTGTGCTGGTATCCCTATTTCATGAATCATATCAGTGACCTTCGTTTCCAGATGAAGTTCCGGCTTTACTTCTTCTTGTTGACTCACCATATTCTGAGGTTTTAATTCATGGCGAATAATCTCATTGGCATGTTTAATCCTATTTAATACTGTTTCATTATTAAAAGGTTTCATAATGTAGTAACTTGCACCTCTTTTAAAGGCATCTTCTGTAATTCTTTCCTGTCCAACTGCTGTTACAACAATAAAATCAGGATGTTTTTTCAATTCTTTATCATTTCCGATCATCTCCATTACGCTCAATCCATCCATTTTCGGCATAATCAGATCAAGCAGAACTACATCCGGCTGTTTTTCCTTGATCAGTTGGTACATATCCTCCCCATTGTTCGCCTTCCCGACCAGTCGTAATTCCTTATCGCTGCTTATTATTTCGTCAAGCAGATCCAGAATTCTTTCATTGTCGTCGGCTATTGCCACATTTATCTCTCCCATTTTCTGTGATGCCTCCTTCTCTTACATCAAAAACCGTCGAGTTTGATTATATAATTTGACATATCTCAAATCAAGAAATTGCTGTCGTAAAAACTTGACTCTAATCGACAAGTTTTTTATTATTTGACATTTTTCAGCATATTTTCGATAAATACACCATATCCTTTTGTAGCATCTTGTACAAACACATGTGTTACTGCACCCACAAGTTTTCCATTTTGAATAATCGGACTTCCACTCATTCCCTGGACAATTCCGCCTGTGATTTCAAGAAGTTTTTCATCTGTCACTTCAATGACAATTCCTTTATTGATCTCCTGCGTTCCTTTGTCGATTTTTGTAATACGAATCTCGTAATCTTTTACTTCGCCTTCAACAGCGCACCGTATAACTGCCGGTCCTACTTCGATTTCTTCTTTTGATGCAGTTTCCATCGGTTTAAGATCCGTAAAAAGAGAATCAATACGATCAATTGTTCCAAATATCCCGCAATCAGTATTTTCAGTTATAGTGCCAAGTACATTATAATTATTATAAACAATAATACCTTCCATGCCGCCAGGTGTTCCGTTTTCTCCTTTCTTAATATCTTTGATACTGGTCTCATATACGGTCCCATTGTCAATTTCTAACAGCGTATTGGTATCCACATCATGAATTCCATGTCCTAATGCTCCAAAGCGACTGTCTGCATTTAAAAAAGTGATGGTCCCCAGCCCTTGCGCATTATCTTTGACCCAGATTCCAAGTTTATATCCCTCTTGACCACATGACACTGGTTTTAATTTTATATCAATATACTCGTCATCCCTTCTAACTTTCAGAATGGTCTCTTTCTTGTCCAAATGTTTGACAGCTTCCTGTAATTCTTCCTTATCGCGAATCTCTTGATCATCCAAAGCGACAATATAATCTCCTGCTTTTACAAGGTGGGCTCCGGGCTCATACTCCATCCCATCCTCCCCTGTAATTGGTTCTGTTCCCAGCACCATAACGCCTTCTGTCTCCAGATAGATTCCTATCGGCATCCCGCCGGGAATCACCATGTTACCAGAAGCCGTCTCTGCATTTACTTCTTGCTGTAATTTATTCTGCTGATATTCATTCATGTAATATCCACTGCTTATAGCAACCGTAAATGTTGTAATCATAATCAGAATTCTTCGATACCAGTATTTTCTCATCGTACAACCTCACTTTACTTATTATCAGACAAAAAGAAAGATAGATATCCATTTTGGATATCTATCTTATTATGTGATGTTTTCAATAATTTACTCTGTTTTACTTCATCTGATTCGCAAGTTCTTTCATCTCAACAGCACTTTGAATCACAGTGTCTGTGATTTTTGCTCCGCCAAGAATTCTTGCCAGCTCATGAATAGATTCTTTTTCATCCAATGGGAAGATACTCGTTCTGGTAATTCCTTCTTGTGTCTTCTTCTCTATCATGTAATGATGGTCCGCCATTGCTGCAATCTGTGCCAGATGCGTAATACAGATTACCTGGTGTTTTCTTCCGATTACAGCCATTTTTTCAGAGACTTTTTGTGCTGTTCTTCCGCTGATTCCCACATCAATTTCATCAAAAATCAATGTTTCAATATCGTCACGCTCTGCCATAACCGTCTTGATGGCAAGCATAATTCTGGATAATTCGCCGCCGGATGCAACATTCGCCAAAGGTTTTAACGGCTGTCCAGGATTCAAAGATATCATAAATTCAATATCATCAATTCCTTCTGAAGTATAATTTTTAGTCTTCTCGAACTGAATCTTAAACTGAACACCCTCAAAATTCAGATCCTTAAGTCCTTCTTCAATTGATGTTTCCAGGATGAATGCCTGTTCCTTGCGAAGTTTTGACAATTTTTCTGCCGATTCTTCAAAAGATCTTTCCGCCTGCGTACATTGCTCTTTTAACTCTTCAAGATAATGGTCAAAATCCTCCAGAATCCGAATCCTCTCTTCCTGCTTTTTACAATAATCACAGATTTGTTCTATACTGTCACCATACTTTGTCTTTAGATGATTCAGTTCATTCAGACGGTTTTCCGTCTCATAGAACTCTTCATCAGAGAATTCGCAAGTCTTGCTGTATTCTGAAAGCTCACGGTTGAAATCATTCAACAGGCTGTCTACTTCAACCAACTGTTCATACAGTTCTGAAGCTTTTGCATCGTATTCAGCGATTTCTGAAAGAGAACGAATCGCGCGGCTCAATGCTTCACTGGCATTATCATTTCCCTCACTAGTGTATGTATATGCTTCATTCACTGATTCTACGATTCTCTTGCTGTTCGTCATTCGACGATATAAAACCTCCAGATCTTCATCTTCTCCTGGCTGAAGATCAGCATTGTGGATCTCATCCACTTCAAACTTAAGAAAGGAGAGTTCTTTCGCGCGCTGAGCTTCATCCGTCTGCATCTCATTCAGTTTTTTTATACAAGCTTTATATTCCTTATATGCCTTCTCGGTCCTTTGCCGCAATTCACCGATTGAATCTCTGGCAAATGCATCTACAATTCCAAGATGATTCTTTTTATACAACAGAGACTGATGCTCATGTTGTCCGTGAATATCAATCAGAATCGCTGCCACTTCTTTCAAAAGGCCGATTGACACTGTCTCGCCATTGATTCTGCTGACACTTCTTCCAGTCATCATGCGTCGACTAAGTGTCACCATCCCATCTTCCGGATAGATATCTAACTTGTTCAACTTTTCCTTCTGGTGTTCATTTTCTACCAGAAATGTTAATTCTACAAAGCCATATTCCGCACCTTGCCTCAAAATATCTTTCGAATACCTTCCTCCAAGTGCCAGATTCACTGACCCTAAAATAATAGACTTTCCTGCACCAGTTTCCCCGGTAAGGATATTCAGTCCATCTTTAAATTCCACTTCTATTTCATCAATCAGTGCAAGATTTTTTACATGCAAACTCTGTAACATTCTGCCTCCTATAAGACAATCTTACTAATCTTATCCATCACTTTTATAGTATCATCAACACTTCGGATCGCACACATAATCGTGTCATCTCCGGCAATACTCCCTACAACTTCATTCCATTTCATAGCATCAATTGCTGCACATACCGCCATTGCCATTCCAGCCACCGTTTTAATAACAAGTATATTTTGTGCCATATCCATGGACACGAATCCATCTTTCAATACACGAATATATTTTTCACTCATGCCGTTTTCAGCGCTCTGATGTACTGCATAACGCTGCTTGCCATTATCAGCCGGCACTTTCGTTAATTTCAGATCTCTGATATCACGGGACACGGTTGCCTGCGTCACTTTGAAACCTTCTTTGTTCAGATATTCTGCTAATTCTTCTTGCGTTTCAATGTAATTTTTATTAATTAGTTCAATAATCTTTGCATGTCTGTTTACTTTCATGACGCTAATTTCCTTTCATCTTTCTACGTAATGTTTCCAAAAAGCTGATATTACTTAACTTCATAATCGTTGTAGATGCTTCTGACTTTTTCACCGTGACTCTGTCTTTGGTCCTAAGGACTACCGTATCTGCTCCGTCAAACGTAACAAATACTTCTTCTTCCGAATCATTACGGCCTTCACCGATCTCAATTACAATCTCATCTTCTGCTGACAATACAATACTGCTTGTATTCAACGCATGAGAACAAATCGGTGTAATTACGATCAATGATGCAGTCGGCTCAACAATTGGCCCTCCAGCCGATAAATTATATGCAGTGGAACCTGTCGGTGTCGACAATATAACTCCATCTGCTTCATAAGAATTCAACAATTCCCCATTCACGTATAATCGAAAATGAATAACTCGCAGCTCTCCTTTACGGGATACCACAATATCATTTAAGGAGACATCACAACTTCCGTCATCAAAGATCCCTTGCAGCATCATTCGTTTTTCAAATGTATAGTCGCCTTTCAACATTTGCTGAAAAGCTTCATCGATATGTGTTACTTCAACCTCTGTGAGATAACCAAGTGTTCCCATATTAATTCCCAAAATCGGTACTTCTCGTTTCCAAAGCATACGAGCCACTTCAATCAGGCTGCCATCTCCCCCAATCACGATTGCGCATCCGATTTCAGCTGGCACGGAATCCCGAATAATCTTTTTATTTTCATCTTTTTTGCATAAAATGCATTCTTTTCCAGCAGATTCCAACAGATTCATTATCTGATTGGTAATAGCGTGATCTTTATCTTTTCCGTCATTTGTAACAATTAAAAACCTGTCCATAATCTGTGTTCTTTCCCCTTAATTTTTTGCAAGAGTGTCAAATGCCTGATCTACAATGTCCTGTATGTCAACATTGCCCGTTATTTCCCCGGAGCCCTCACATTTTTCCAAATGAACCAGATATTCTATATTTCCTTCTGGTCCTTTGATTGGCGAAAACTCCAGATTCAATACATCAAAACCAATAGATAACGCATACTCAATAACAGTTGTTATTACTTCCAAATGTGTACTTTTCTCCCGTACTACACCTTTCTTTCCAACTTTTTCTCTTCCCGCCTCAAACTGCGGTTTAATCAAAGCAACAATCTGTCCTTTCTCTCTAAGATAATTACGGATTGGCAACAGCACTTTAGTCAGTGAAATGAACGACACATCTATAGATGAGAAATCAACAGGTTCACCAATATCTTCTGGTGTCACATAACGAATGTTTGTCTTTTCCATACATACAACTCTATCATCTTGTCGAAGCTTCCAATCAAGCTGCCCACGTCCAACATCAATAGCAAAGACCTTAACTGCTCCATTCTGCAGCATACAATCTGTAAACCCGCCAGTAGAAGATCCGACATCAGTACAGACCTTTCCCGCCACGCTTACATCGAAATTCTTAATTGCTTTTTCTAATTTCAAACCGCCTCTGCTCACATACGGAAGTGTATGTCCCCTCACTTCAATCTGAACTTCTTCTGCAAAAGTCGTACCTGCCTTGTCTTCCCGTTGACCCTCCACAAACACATTGCCTGACATTATGATTGCTTTCGCCTTCTCACGCGACGGAGCAAGATTTCTTTTTACAAGTAATACATCTAAACGTTCTTTCATACTCTCTCCCACATTTTATCATATAGTTCCTGAATTCTTCTGGTCATCGTCTTAACATCAATTCCAGTTTCTTTCCGTAATACTTCAATACTTCCATGCTCTATATAGTCATCTGGAAGTGCCAGTGGAAGTACTTTTACATTTAAATTTTCCCTGGATACATACTCCAACACATGTTCGCCATAACCACCCGTCTGCACATTTTCCTCAATCGTTGCAATCAAACGATGATTCTTGCCAAGCTTTCGAATCATTTCTTCATCAATCGGTTTTACAAATCTTGCATTCACAAGCGTACAAGAATATCCTGCCATTTTCAGCTGTTCCCGTACTTTTACCGCGTCTTCGAACATATGACCAACAGATACAACTGCAATCTCTGATTCTTCATAAATCATCTCACTCTTTCCAAGCATGATCGGTTCTCGAAAATCTTCATATTCATCATAAGCACTTCCTCTTGGATACCGAAGCGCAATTGGTCCATCATAAGACAATGCAAACCGAAGCATATCCGCTAACTCCCATTTGTGTTTCGGCGACATGACTACCATATTAGGAATATTACTTAAATAAGACAAGTCAAAGATTCCCTGATGCGTCTCTCCATCACTGCCTACCAATCCTGCACGGTCAACAGCAAAAACAACCGGAAGATTCTGAAGTGCTACATCATGAATCAGCTGATCATATCCTCGCTGAAGGAAGGAAGAATACACAGCAAATACCGGATGCACTCCTCCGGCTGCCAGACCTGCTGCAAATGTAACTCCATGTTCTTCTGCAATTCCAACATCAAAAAAACGTTCTGGATACATCTGTCGGAATCGTTTTAGACCAGTCCCATCCGTCATAGCTGCCGTAATCGCCACAATATCCGGATGATTTCTGGCCTCATCACAAAGGACTTTACCAAAGACATCCGTATAACTATCTCTCTTTTTGGGACTTTCTGGTTCTCCAGTCTCAATCTGAAATGGTCCAATTCCATGGAACTTATCAGGCTGTTTTTCTGCAGGTTCATATCCTTTTCCCTTTTCGGTAATCACATGAAGCAGTACAGGTCCCTCTATCTTCTGTGCGTCATGAAATGCTTTACACAGCATCGATAGATTATGTCCAGGGATCGGCCCCAGATAAGTAATTCCCATATCTTCAAAAAACATACCAGGAACGACTAGCTGCTTTATACTGCTTTTTGTCCGGTGGAGTTGATCAATTACATGTTCTCCTACCACAGGAATCTTATTCAGTGCATTGGTTACTCCTTTTTTTAAGCCAGTGTAGATATCTGCTGTTCGAAGTCCTGCCAGATACTTAGACATTCCTCCTACATTTTCTGATATCGACATCTTATTATCATTCAATACAATTATAAAATTAGTCTTTAGAAGTGACGCATTATTCAGTGCTTCATACGCCATTCCTCCAGTCAGTGAACCATCTCCGATCACTGAGATAACATGATATTTTTCTCCTTTGATATCTCTGGCATGAACATAACCCAGCCCTGCCGATATAGATGTAGAGCTGTGCCCGGTATCAAACGCATCACAGGCACTTTCTTTGCGCTTAGGGAAGCCACTCATTCCTCCATATTTACGCAGATCATCAAATCCCTCTTTTCTTCCGGTTAAAAGCTTATGTGTATAAGCCTGATGACCGACATCCCAGATAATCTTATCTTCTGGAAGCTGAAAGACCAGATGCATAGCCATTGTCAATTCCACGACCCCAAGATTAGATGCAAGATGACCACCTGTCTTACTAATCTTTTCAATCAAAAAATGTCGGATTTCTTCCGCTAACTGATCTAACTCATCTGGATTCAGTTCTTTAATATCATTTGCCTTTTGTATACGTTCTAACATAATCAGGTTCCCCTCTATTTGTCTCTGTGAATCAGTTGAATCAACAACTGTTCCAGATATTTATTTTCTCCTGATAACTGATGCAAAAGTCCAATTGCTTTTTCCGAAAGCTCCTCTACGACCTTTCCCGCCTCAGTTGTTCCCATTAATGTGACATACGTCGTCTTTTCATTCTTTTCGTCACTGTGAATTGGCTTTCCAAGCACTTCTTCTGTACTAGTCACGTCCAGGATATCATCTTGAATCTGAAAAGCAATTCCTACATAATGAGCAATTTTTTCCACTTTTTTTACTTCTTCCTCAGTAGCACCAGCCAAGATTGCACCAATCATCATTGATGCCTCTATCAACGCTGCCGTCTTCAATTCATAGATTGTGTCCAACACCTCTTTGGTCACGGCATGTCCTGTCTCTTTTACGTCAATCACCTGACCGCCGATCATACCATATATTCCGGCCTTTTCTCCCAAAACCGTCAATGCTCTTCCAATCAAAAGTCCATCTTCTGGATCTGACACAAAAGCTTTAAAAGCAGTCTCAAATGCATAATTAAGCAAGGCATCCCCCGCCAGAATTCCCATATCTTCTCCATAGACCACATGCGTTGTTTTTCTTCCACGTCTATACTCATCATTATCCATCGCCGGTAGATCATCATGCACAAGAGAGTAAGTATGTATCATCTCAATTGCTGCCATAAATGGCTGAATCGCTTTGGAAGTTCCCTGAAACAAAGAGTATGTCTCTTGCATCAGCATTGGCCGCAGACGCTTTCCACCAGCCAGAAGACTATAACTCATCGCTTCCATTATGACGCTTTGATATCCCTTCTGTTTCGGAAGATATTCCTGTAAGATACCCTCGATATTCTGAACTTTCTGCTTCATTTGTATCTGAAAATCATCTTTAGAACTCATGAGTCTCTCCTTCTTCATCTAATATCAGCATTTTTTTCTCTACTTTGTCTATTTTATCATTACACTGTTTTAACAGATCCATACCTTTATGGTATAACTGAAAAGAATCTTCCAGAGAAATTTCTTCTTTTTCCATCTTCTGGATCGTATCTTCCAGTTGACCAAAAAGTTCTTCCAGATTCTGTCCCTCTTGTAATTCTGCCTGATTAGCCATGCTGCTCCTCCTTCACCTCTTCCACAACAGCGTGTATTACTCCATCTGTCACATACACGGACAATAGATCCTGCGGACGCACTTGCTCAATACTTTTAACAACAGTTCCTGATTCACTTTCTACATACGAAAAACCATGATTCAGCTTTTGAATCGGCGATAATCCTTTCATAATCTCCATGTAAATAGCCATCCTGTGTCTGGCATCTCTGACCTTCCCATCCATCAACGCCCGAAGTCGATCTTCTAATTCCACGATTCTTTGCTGATGTTCTTGTAATTTGTAACGTGGATGTAGATATTTTAACCTTGTCTGTAGTTCTTTCAGATGAAGGCGTTCCATCTGTATCCTCTGAGCCAGAAGTCGATTCATTTTGAATTGATATTCCTGCAATCGCTGCTCGGTCTGCCGAACATCACTGACCGCCAATTCTGCAGCTGCTGACGGAGTCGGTGCCCGAAGATCAGCCACATAATCTGCAATTGTAGTATCCGTCTCGTGACCAACCGCAGAGATTATCGGAATACTACAGTTAAAGATTGCTCTGGCAACTTCTTCTTCATTAAATGCCCACAAATCTTCTATCGAACCACCGCCACGGCCCACAATCATTACGTCAACATCTGCTTTTTCCAGCATCTGGATTCCTCGTACAATGCTTTCCTTTGCTCCCTCGCCCTGTACCTGGGCAGGATATAGTATCAGCTGGACATAAGGATTCCTGCGCGCAGTAATATTCATAATATCCCGGATTGCGGCTCCTGTGGAAGCCGTTACTACACCAATCCGTCTGGCATAGGCCGGGATCGGCTTTTTATACTCAGGCGCAAACATACCCATCTCTTCCAGTTCTTTCTTCAACATCTGAAAACGTTCATAGAGAAGCCCATCTCCATCGAGATGAATTTCTCTGGCATAGAGCTGATAGGAACCACTTCGCTCATAGACATTTACCGATCCCAGAACCACTACCTGCTGACCTTCGCTCATACGAAAAGAGAGTCCGCCTCGCTGCCCTGCAAACATAACACAGGCAATCGTTCCAGACTCATCTTTTAATGAAAAATATATATGTCCTGATGTGTGATACTTACAGTTCGAGACTTCACCCTTCACATAGATACGGTTCAGCATATAATCCTGGGTAAACATATTTTTAATATATGCATTTACCTGTTTTACAGTATATACATTTCGAGCCATTATCTACCTCTGCTTATTATTCTGCAAGTTTTCCAAGCACAGCATTTATGAAAGCAGGGCCTTCATTACTACTATACTTTTTCGCTAATTCTACTGCCTCATCAATTGCTACGCCTGTCGGTACATCTTCATCCCACTTCATCTCATATACAGCAAGTCTGAGAATCGTCAGATCCACCTTGTTCATTCGACTGGTCTTCCATCCGGTAGTATGCTCATTAATCAACGAATCAATTTCCGCAATCTTCTCCGCAATTTTAGATGATTTGGTTCGAATATAATCCAGATCTTTTTCCCTGGCATCCTCTAATTGTTCAAAATAAAGCTGTAATTGTTCTGGCATTTCCTGCTCTGCATTAAACTCTACTCCAAACAATACCTTAAAGATATGTTCTCTTAACTCTGTTCTCTTCACTTATACTTCCTCCGGCACATCTACCCCGGCCACACGGATATTCACGTCAGCAACTTCAAGACCTGTCATATTTTCAATTGCCGCTTTTACCTTCTCCTGCACCTTAGCTGTAGTCTCTTTGATACTATACCCATACTTCAGGTTCAGCGCCAGTGAAACGGTAACAATTCCTTCCAGTACATCAACTTTTACTCCTTTAGACAGAGACTTCATTCCCAACTTGCTAATCAACTCTCTGGTCGCATTCCCGGCCATTGATGACACACCGTCCACTTCCATCGCTGCAAGACCGGCAATGATAGATACAACATCATCTGCGATCTTAACCTCTCCAAGATTCTCGTCAGCTTTTATTGTATACGTACTTTTCTCTTCTTTACTCATTCTAGAAACCTCCTGTCTCATCTTACAATTCATTTTATTATATCAAATTTATACACATTTGCAAAGTGGGGACGGGGGTTTTTTCATTTTCCCCCGTCCCAAATTAAATTTACCGTGTCCCTATCTGCCAAATTCGGATAATTCTAGTCCGTTGTTTCTTTCCAATGTCATACGGATGCTCCAGTCATTGACGAACAGGAGTAACGGACGTCCTTTCAGATCTTTTACTTTCTTCATATCTGAAGTTCCAGTGAGTTTATCGAGATCAATATCTGTATTTTCTATCCAGCGAATGTGTTCATATGGCAGAGTATCCAGACGGATCTCTACGTTATATTCATTCTCAAGTCTGTATTTCAGTACATCAAACTGGAGAACACCAACTACTCCAACGATAATTTCTTCCATTCCTGTATTATATTCCTGGAATATCTGGATTGCACCTTCCTGAGCGATCTGGTTGATACCTTTGATGAACTGCTTTCTCTTCATGGTATCTACCTGACGCACTCTTGCAAAATGTTCTGGCGCAAAGGTCGGGATTCCTTCATATGCAAATTTATCACCGGATGTCGTCAGAGTATCTCCAATGGAAAAGATTCCCGGATCAAATACACCGATGATGTCTCCACCATATGCTTTTTCAATCATCTTCCTTTCACTTGCCATCATCTGCTGTGGCTGAGAAAGCCGTACTTTTTTGCCGCCTTGTATATGAAATACATCCATTCCTGCTTCGAATTCACCGGAACAGATTCTCATAAATGCAATTCTGTCTCTGTGTGCCTTATTCATATTCGCCTGAATCTTGAATACAAATGCAGAGAATTCTGATTCTTCCATCGGATCTATCGCCCCCTGATCAGACATTCTTGGAAGCGGTGAAGTCGTCATTTTTAAGAAATGTTGTAAAAATGTCTCTACTCCGAAATTTGTAAGTGCTGATCCAAAGAATACAGGTGACAATTCGCCTTTACTGACTAATTCCTGATCAAATTCTGCACCGGCACCATCCTGAAGTTCAATCTCTTCTTCAAGCTTCTCCCTTTGTTCTTCTGTCACCCAATCTGTAATCTCAGGGGCATCGATTGCGATCTTCTTTACTTCACCCTGTGTTGTTCCCTTATGGGTATCGGAAAAAAGTTCTACTTTCTTCGTTGCTCTGTCATAAACCCCTTTAAATTCCTTACCTGAACCAATCGGCCAGTTTACCGGGCAGGTTGCAATTCCAAGCTCGCTTTCAATATCATCCAAAAGCTCGAATGTGTCCAACGCCTCACGATCCATCTTATTAATAAATGTAAAAATTGGAATGTGACGCATAGTACATACCTTGAACAGCTTTCTGGTCTGTGCCTCGACACCTTTCGATGCATCAATGACCATCACCGCAGAATCAGCCGCCATCAGGGTACGGTAAGTATCTTCCGAGAAATCCTGATGTCCAGGCGTATCCAGAATATTAATACAATAGCCGCCATAATTAAACTGCAATACGGAAGACGTAACAGAGATACCTCTTTCCTTCTCAATTTCCATCCAGTCAGACACGGCATGCTTTGCAGTGGCTTTTCCCTTGACACTTCCGGCCTGATTGATGGCTCCTCCATACAACAGGAACTTTTCTGTCAATGTTGTTTTACCGGCATCCGGGTGGGAAATAATTGCAAATGTTCTTCTTTTTTTAATCTGCTCCTTTACTTCATTCGTAATCTGTGACATATATATAAACACTCCTATAAATAATATAACCGTTTTTACACGCTATTAGTCAGTATAACACACCTTTTTTCATTCCTCAATTACGAATTTTCGGAATCTATCAAAGAATCCCGAATCCACCATTGTCAGCTTCCTTCGGATGCATAAAATAAAAAAGGAAACCCGAAATGGATTTCCTTAATCTATTCATGATTTATTCCGATTTTCCTTCATTATATACAGGCGTGATTACGATATTCTGCGCTGCCACTCCGGTCTTTCTGGTAACAATATCTTCAATCTGGGCCCGATTCGCATCACTCAATTCTGCGGCATTGACAACTACATCCGCAGTATCGGCTGTTAAACTGACGACAACTTCATCAAACCCTTTGGATGCAAGCAATGTCTCTGCCGCTGCTTCTTTTTCTGCCAATTCAGTCATTGCTACCATCTGATTGACTGCTTCCTGTTTCTGTTCATCACTTAGATTCTCATTATCTATGATTTCCATCAAAGATTCTTTGTTCTTTGCACGCACCTGCTCTCTGGTTACCTTCGCTTCTGCCACAACACCGCTTGCCTCTCCGCTTGTAAGTACTGCTTCCCCTGGAGTTCCGTCTACGCTGTCACCTGCATCACTGTCCTGACTTTCGATATCACCCGCTGAACTTTCCAGATCTTCCTCCGAAATATCCAAAAGTTCCTGATTCGCCAATTCTGCATTTGTCTGTTCTGCATCATTTTTCTCACCAAATATTTTGCCGGAATAATTCAAGTATCCGGCCGCTGCGATCATAACAGCCAATGCTGCAATAATAATCTGGTTCTTCTTCAAAATTCGTTTCACTGTTCATCCTCCTACCATGCCACTTATTTTTTAACTTTTCTTCATTACCCTAATCTTATGCGTGTCTATTCCAAATAATGCTTGGACAGCTTCAGTTATATTCTGTTTCACGACTGCATTATCACCACCTTCCGCAAGAACAACTACTCCTTCTACCTGAGGGCTTAATTCTTTACTTATATAGGGCTCCTGACTCTGCGTATTGTCTCCGTTATATACAGTGGTTTCTCCATGCGTACTGTTCTGCGTTGTACGTGTCCCTCCCTGACTGTCTGTCTCCGTAACCGTCTCGCTGTCCGCCTCTATATCCTTTTCCACCACTTTCTCTGCAGAAGACTCCAAAGTAATCATAACCGTGACTTTGCCAGTTCCTTCCATCTGTGATAAGACATTTTCCAGCCGCCTTTCTAGTTTCGAAAGATACACATCCTGCTCGGTATCAATTCCGCTTCCTGCAGTTGAAACCGTTTCTTCTTCATAAGTATCCGATTGTTCTTTCTTTTGTTCTGTAGGAAGAGCAATGACAAGTAAAAGAACTCCCACCAAAAAAATAATCATTAGCTGATCTTTCTTTATATTTTTTATTGAGAAATCCTTTGGAATCTTAAACCACTTCTTCTTATCTTCCAATTCTTATCTCCTCCACATCAATTTCCATATTTTCTTCACTGCCTTCTTCATTTTCGTTATCATCCTGATATTCCTTCTGAACTTCATTCAGATATTCTTCCGGATTAATTGTTTCCAGATAATCTGTGGAATTCTCTATTTTTTCAATCTGAGTCAAATATTCATCATTCTCGTATAGATTTTCCCAACTGCTCTCCATTCCCAAGAGTTTCACTATCGGCGCAGCCAGCATAATAATCAGGACCAGCCCCGTAAAGAAGCGCAGATATCGTTGATATCCCTTATCAGGAATAATATGCATAACCGCTGTGATCATAACCATATAAAACGCAAGATTTTCCATCCATTGATACAGATATTCAAACATCACATCACCTTAGATATTTCCCGTTGTTGCTGCCACTACAACGATTGTAAGAAGGAACAAAACTCCTGTCGTAAATAAGACTTTTAATAAGAGATGGCATCCTTCACTGACTGTTTCTACACACCCCACCATTCGTTTATCAGAGATTGGCTGGATCAAGGCTGCCATTAATTTGTATAAAAATATAATACATATAATCTGAAGCATTGGCACAACACAAAGGGCAATACAGATTACTGCTCCAGTCATGCCAATACCATTTTTTACTAAAACCGCTGTCCCTAGCACAACTTCTGTGATTCCGCCGATTGCATCTCCAACTCCCGGAATTGCCTCTGCACTGCGTGTAACGACACTTCGTTTTACCGTATCAATAGCCGGATTAATCAACCCCTGAACTACATTTAACCCTATAATACACGCTAATAAAGTTTTTAAGATCCAAGATACGCCCAGTTCAATAAGCTCCGAAAACTTACTGAGATAATCTTCCTCAGACAGATAATTTAGTACTTTTACCATCATGTAGATATGTATCAATGGAAGTAAAAAATTAGCCACCAGAAGTTCTACCAGATAAATCAGAAATAAAACCAGATTATAAAAAGCAACGGATGTAACACTACCTTTTGCAATTGCAACTGCCAAAAAATACAATGGACAAAACACTCCCATAAACGAAGTCAGATTTGTAATCCCACCGCTGACCCAGTCTACTACAGCTGCAAAAGAACTTAATGTCAATGCAATCACCAGAAGATATAAGACATAAAAACTGATTTCTGCAATTTGGCGGCTTTGAAAAACTCTGGAAAAATTCGTAAATACTGCTGCAATCACAGCGATCAGAAGAATATGAATCAGATTGTCTTTGCTGACTCGAAATGCATATCCGACCTGGTCTTCCAATAACCGATTCAGCAATTCTGCAGAGAAAGTCAGATCCCCAGAAAGAATCCCCAATAATGTTTCCTTAAAATCCATCTTTTCTTCTGGAAATAAATCTTTCAGAACATCGTTGATATCCTCAAAATCAAACTGGTCTATCATTTCTTCTTTCAGTCTGCTTTGTTCTTCCTCTGTTTCCGCTGCCGATACCTGACCTCCAATCCCAATCCACACAGCCATGATTTCAAATATCGTAAGCCATATAATCAGCCTTTTTCTCATGACAAAAACCCCTTGATTGTATCCAGAAGCGCCATAAGAATCGGCATGCTTAATAACATAACTGCCAGTTTGCCGAATATTTCAATCTGCGTGGCAATCGTCTGATATCCTGAATCTTTGCAGATGCTGGAAGAGAATTCTGCCACATAAGTAATTCCTAGCATTTTCATTAATGTGCCTATATAAGACTGATCCATCTTAATATAATTTCCAATTGTTTTCACGGCATCCAAGATGATATCCAGTTGTCCAAGAATGCAGGAAAAAATAATCAGACTCAACGCAGCGCTTATATAGATACCATATTCTGATTTTCCACTTTTGAATTGTACTGCCAGAAGTGTTCCCGCAACTCCCAGAATCCCAATCTGCAGCATATTCATATGTATCCCTTCTTTCCTATAACGAAAACAGTTGCCGGATGGAAGAAAACAATTCATATATATATGGTACAATCCAAAACAGCACCAGTATCAGACCTGCCAGACTTGTCAGAAATGCCTGTTCTTCTCTCCCACTGTGTTTTAAGACCTGGCACAGTACTGATACCAATATTCCAACCGCCGCAATCTTAAAAATTAGATTTATACTCATTTATGCCTCCTTTATATCAGCAGGATCGTAACAAAGATTCCACTCATGACACCCAGACAACGATATAATCTGATTCTTGAATTCATCGTTTCATGTTGTTCTTCCATAGACAGATTCAATTCTTCCAGATAAAGATCCAGCGTCCGGACCTGCATCTCAATATCTGCAATTCCAAATTGTCCGCCCAGTGCCGATAATCTATCCAGAACATCTTTCGGAAGTCCGGCATCTGCAAGATATTTTCGTGTGTTTTCTTCCCATATGATTGAAAATACCCCTCCGGTTCTTCTTTCTGTCTGTTCCGCCAGCTGCTTCATCCAACTCTTGTATGGCTCTTTGGATGATACTGCAATCTGCTGAAATGCTTCGCCCAGATATGCTCTAGAATAAAAGATCTCACTACGGAGCCGGTAGATCAACTTCTGAAGATATCTCATCTGTTCATATTGATCCCGAATGTGCTCTGCAGCCACAATTCCTCCACAGGCAGATATCATTATAACAATCAGACTTCCTATAACTTTCAACATCATGACACTTGTAACGTCTCCCGATACAAAAGAGTTCCTCTGCTGTCATAGATTCCTTCTACCTGTCCTACATGTTCCCGGTTTTCCAGCAATACATACCGTTCAAACCGTTTTTCAGCCACCATCTGATCAAACAAAGGCTTCTTCCGTAATTCTTCCATAGAATCTGCATGCACGGTTGCCAGCATCTTACATCCACAATGCATGGCATATTCAATAGCATGTACATCCTCTGCCGTTCCAATTTCATCCACCGCAATCACTTCCGGCCCCATGGAACGAATCAACATGATCATACCCTCTGCTTTCGGGCAGCAGTCCAATACATCCGTACGGATTCCAAGCTGAGTCTGTGCTACTCCCATATAACATCCGCCGAGTTCCGAGCGCTCATCTACTACTCCAACTGACATTCCGTTTATCCATCCATTTCCATTGGAAATTTGTCGGATCATATCCCTTAGCAGAGTTGTTTTTCCACACCGCGGCGGTGATACGATCAATGTATGGTACAATTTTTTGTTATACGTTATAAACGGAAATATCGGATCCGCACATCCAAGAATCTCATGAGACATTCTCAGATTAATTGACGAAATATATCTTAAATTCTTTACTTTTCCATTTTCAATGATTGCCTGTCCTGTCATTCCAACTCTATGTCCTCCTTCAATCGTAATATATCCTTGCTTCATTTCCTGCTCATATGCATATAAAGAATAATTACTGATATATTCCAGCATTTCTCTGATGTCTTCCCTGGTAACGATATAAGGCTTGCCCCGCTGATTGCCAGGTATTATCTCCTCTCCGCGGTAAACCAGAAGCAGCGGCTTCTCCACACGTAGTTTAATCTCCTGCAAATACTCATATTGCAGATGTTCTTTACCGATCAACACCCGAATGCTGCGGGGTAAAACACTTAATATTCGATTCTCTTGCATCATTGTCCACCTCTTTAACTCAATATATGTTCCAATCCAACATTTATGCCAAAATAAAAAAAGACATAGACTTTTCGTCTAAATCTTTTCATTTGGGTACACCGCATATTGCAAATGGGGACGTAGTATTTTGCAAAAATACTACGTCCCCATTTAACACTTTTTTATTCAGCTACGTCTTTCATACTAAATGACATTCTGCCCATCTTATCTTTTCCAAGGCATACAACTTTGACTACATCGCCTAATGTCAATACGTCTTCTACATGGTTGATTCTTTCTTTGGAAATCTTTGAAATGTGTACCATTCCTTCTTTTCCTGGTGCAAATTCCAGGAATGCGCCAAATTCTTTGATGCTGACTACTTTTCCTTCTAATACCTGTCCGGCCTCAAAGTCTGTTACAATAATGTGAATCAGTCTCTGGGCTTTTTGCATATTATCTGCGTCTGTTCCGCAGATGGATACTGCTCCGTCATCGGTAATGTCAATCTTTACGCCTGTCTGTTCAATAATCGCATTGATTGTCTTACCGCGCTGACCTACAACATCACCAATCTTCTGTGGATCGATCTGCATCTGGATGATCTTCGGTGCGTATGGGCCTACTTCTGGTCTTGGCTCGGCGATTGTCTTTGACATTACTTCATCCAGAATATAGGTTCTTGCCTTCTTTGTTGCAGCAATAGCTTCTTCAATAATTGGTCTTGTCAAGCCGTGGATCTTGATATCCATCTGGATTGCGGTAATACCTTTGTGTGTACCGGCTACTTTAAAGTCCATATCGCCGAAGAAGTCTTCCAGCCCCTGAATATCTGTCAACACCAGATAATCATCATCCGTCTCTCCTGTTACCAATCCTGCAGAGATCCCTGCAACTGCGGATTTGATTGGCACACCTGCAGCCATCAGTGACATAGAAGATGCACAGATACTTGCCTGAGAAGTTGAACCATTAGATTCAAATGTCTCAGATACGGTACGAATTGCATATGGGAATTCTGCTTCGCTTGGAAGTACCGGTACCAATGCTCTCTCAGCCAATGCACCATGTCCGATCTCACGACGACCAGGTCCTCTGGACGGTCTTGTCTCACCAACAGAGTAAGACGGGAAATTATAGTGGTGCATATATCTCTTAGAAGTCTCGGATTCATCCAGTCCATCCAGTCTCTGCGCTTCTGCAAGTGGCGCAAGTGTTGTAACTGTACAGATCTGAGTCTGTCCACGTGTAAACATTGCAGAACCATGAACTCTCGGAATCAGGTCGATCTCTGCAGCAAGCGGTCTGATCTGATCGATTGCTCTTCCATCCGGACGCTTGTGATCTTTCAAGATCATCTTACGAACCGTCTTTTTCTGATATTGATATACCGCTTCACCCAGCACAGCCAGCCATTCTTCATTGTCTGCAAATGCTTCCTCTAATTTTTCTGTAATCTGTCGGATATTTTCTTCTCTTACCTGCTTCTCATCGGTAAATACAGCTTCTTCCATCGCCTCAGGCGGAACGATTTCTTTGATTGCAGCAAATAATTCTTCCGGTACTGCACAGCTTTCGTATTCATGTTTTGGCTTACCGCACTCTTCTACGATTGTTTCAATAAAAGCAATAACTTTCTGATTCACTTCATGTGCAGCAAAAATCGCCTCGATCATCTGCTGTTCCGGAACTTCATTTGCTCCGGCTTCAATCATGATAACCTTTTCTTTTGTAGAAGCAACTGTTAACGCAAGATCAGATACTTCTTTCTGCTCTGCCGTCGGATTAAATACAAATTCTCCATTAACCAGACCTACCTGAGTCGTAGAGATCGGTCCATCAAACGGGATGTCTGAGATGCATGTTGCAATAGCAGCTCCCAACATTGCTGTTAATTCTGGAGAGCAATCCTGATCTACAGATAATACAAGGTTTTCCAAAGTAACATCATTACGGTAATCCTTTGGGAATAACGGTCTCATCGGACGGTCAATTACACGACAGGTGAGGATTGCATTCTCAGATGCTTTTCCCTCTCTCTTATTGAATCCTCCCGGAATCTTTCCAACAGAATATAATCTTTCATTATATTCAACACTTAAAGGAAAGAAATCAATTCCTTCTCTTGGTTTTTCAGATGCTGTTGCCGTACATAATACGGTCGTATCTCCATAATGCATTAAGACTGCACCATTGGCCTGCTTTGCAACTCTGTCAACATCAACGCGCAGAGTTCTTCCAGCTAATTCCATTTCAAACTTCTTATACATATGATTCTCCTTTATCATTCTTAGATATACATTTCTTGCAAAACAGGAGCTGCCGAAACTACTGAAAAACACATTTATCAGGCAAATGTACTTTTCAGTGGTCTCGGTCTAGATATTCCTGTTCGCAATCCTAAATATTATATCATATAGGTTTTAAATATTCTACTACCAAATTACATATTCTCACAGATTTGAACAACTTTCAATTTTTTGATTTACTTCTTCACGGTATTTACGGCTGACCGGAATTTTCTCATTTCCTTTCATCACAATGCTGTTGCCATCCCAGTAGAGGACATGATGCATATTTACCAGATAGCTCTGATGACATCGAAAAAATCCTGCTGATTTCAATACTTCTTCTGCTTCTTGCATCTTCATATAAAATTCAATGGATTCGCAGGGATATTCAACGACTGCTTTAATTTTTCGTTTATCACTCATCAGATATTTAATTGCATTTAATAGGATAAACTCTTTCCTTTTCTGCCTTTTTATTAAAAAGAACTGTCCCTGAACCTTTCTTCGTTTTTCCAGATAAGACCGCAGTATTTCTTCCAGTTTTTCTACTGCCACAGGTTTTATTAGATATGCATACGCCTGTACTTCATATCCCTGAAATACCATATCCTTTCTTGCAGTAATGAAAATTATTGCAGAATCCACATCATTTCTCCGTAAAATATGTGCTGTTTTCATTCCATCTAATCTGGGCATCGTAATATCCATGAAGATTAGATCTGCCCAGATATGTCCGCCTCTTTCCATCACTTCCACCAATTCAGATCCGTCTTCATAACACTCAAAAGTCACTTCCTCTCTGTCAAAAAGCAGATGACTGAGTGTCTGTTTTAATTCTTCACAATCATTTATATTATCTTCACAGATTATTATTTTTAACATATGTTCTCCCCCTTTGTCATTTTCCTATTCGTTTCAAAATCAAAAACGGGGACATATTATTTATTTTTTTGTAAAAAAAGAAGCCGATTATGAAGTCGACTTCTTTTCTTTCATTATTCTTGAAGTGTAATATCAAATAAAACTTCTTTCTTCAATACATATACCGGGCTATAAAATTGTACATTCAAAGATTCCGGTATATCCTCACTCTCTACAGATAACGCATAAAACTCCCGGTCATCTATATATGGAACACTGGCATTTACCGACTGCCCATTTGATGCATTCCCTGTCGCCTTTGCAATCACAAACTGAGGCTCCGTTTCAGGCGATCCAGAAACCGGTTCATATAATAGTTCATAATCCCAGCGACGGCCCTCAATGATATCGACCTGTCCGTTCGAGAGATTATATTGATACGTAATGGTACAATGACGTCTGATCCCTGTGATATGAAGCCCTGTCCCATCATCAAATAAAACCGTCTGGTCACACCCCAGGTAATCATCCTCTTCCATTGGAAGATCAATCTCTACCGGCTCTGTCATAGCTTCTTTTCTCAGGCATAACTGAGGGATCCGCAGTATATATTCTCCTGGCTCTATATTCCGAAAATAAATCTCAAATCCTCTTCTGTATCCTGTTTCCGTCTCTGTATCCTGCACATTTATCCGGCAGCGTTCATAAGAATTCCCAGCCGAGTCAATTAATACAGGATGCTCTATCTCCCCTTCCTGATACCAAAAGTAACCTCTGGTTATCAGATCATCTATTTTATATTCTTCCGGATTCTCCTGATAGAGATTAACAATGGCCATTCCTTCTTTTAACGCTGTAAGCCCTGTCTTCATATAGATTCCATTCACAACTGCTGAGTTACGTTTTACCCCTTCTGAAGTATCTTCTGAAGATTCACTATATTCTTTTACATCCAGTTTTTTCATTGTCACAAAGAATTCATTCCCCTCAGGAAGCACGATTGAGACATCGATCTTGTCGGCTCCATCCTCTTCCGGTACCCATTTTCCATAATAACTGGCTATAAATATGTACTCCTCTCCGGGACTATTAATGTGTCCCTTTTGATATTCCAAGAAAAATTTTCTATCACCTGCCGACTGCAAATATGCCTTTTCCAGATAGTGTGCTTCATTATAGCTCCAGCCATTCGGCTTATTTTGGAATAGTTCCGCCTTTTCTTCTGGTGTCAGTTCTTCATAAGAATCTATATCATCATATACTCGCTCCATATCCGAACACGTTAATCTGATATCTATCTTCCATATTCCATTTTGATAAAATACATTATCCAGTTCATATGTCACATCATCCTTCACAAATTTCTGTGTATTTTTCACCATTTCATAGGACGGAATATCGGACCAGATCAAGCCGTCCATAAGAGAAAACTGATACTTTTTCACACCACTTACTGCTTCTTTTATAGAATGAACTGCGCCAGCCACTCCTGACTGTTTTATTTCTTCTTCCTGATTGTCTTCCGTTTCCTCTTCTTTTGAACGAGTTTTTATTGGATCTTCTCCTTTCCTTTTTTGCACAGTTTCATCTTGATTCGAAGATTCTTCCGACATAATCAAATCATAGAATGGGAACCAGGATGGAAGCCAGCCATGTCTCTTCATGATATTGACTGCACTGGCTGTAATGCCGAATATCAATATACTGATCAGGATAAAATACAACAATTTCTTTTTCCCTCTCGATCCTCTTTTCTTGACATTTTCATACTTCATATCCAGCTCTTCTGCAATTTCCCCATAACTTAAGCCATTATAATAATGCATGCTCAAAATCTGCTGGTCCAAAGGCGGAAGCTGTTCCATTGCTTCTTCCAATTGTTCCGCCTGCTTTGTCTGATTAATATGGATGTCCTTTTCTTCTTTATATCTTTCCAGGACCTCATTCTCTATTTTCTGTCTTCGACAGTTTTTCCGAAATCTGTCAACGGCTCTTCGTTCAGCAATAGTACACAGATAATTTCTGAGAGTTCCCTTTGATTTGTCAAAACGACTGTGATTCAGACAGAATTCTGCAAACACATCATTCACACATTCATCAATATCTTCCTGACTCCTAAGTTTTGAGGCACAAGTACTTCGAATCAAAGACGAATACTGTTCCATCAGCACTTTTGCCCCGTAATCTTTATCTTGCTCTAATAAATCTAAAATTTCTTCGTCTGTAAACATCTCAATTCCTTTTTTCTATACGTATCTTAAGATTAGAATACCAGATATACAGTAGATTGTGTCTGTTTTCGTAATATCCAGCTTGATTTTTGTAATTTTTGTCACTGCATTTCAGGTAACAAAAAGAAAACCCTGCCTGTATCCAGGCAAGGTTCTTTCGTACACAAACTATGCAATTATTTTCTTAATCCAAGTCTTTCAATTAATGTACGATATCTCTCGATATCTGTCTTCTTAAGATAAGCAAGAAGTCCTCTTCTCTGACCAACCATTTTCAAAAGTCCTCTTCTTGAATGATGATCCTTTGGATTGTTCTTGAAATGCTCTGTCAGATCATTAATTCTTGCTGTCAGAATAGCAATCTGTACTTCTGGTGAACCTGTATCCCCAGGTGTTCTTCCATATTCTGCTACAATCTGTTCTTTCTGTTCTTTAGAAATCATTTTTGTTTCCTCCTTAAACTTTTATAACGCCAGACATTAAGTAACGGTTGGAGATTCCATTTACCGAACATCGGCTCTCACAGTGATATAGTATATCATAACATACACCTAATGTAAAGAAAAATCTTATTCTTCCTCTTCATCATCCTGTTCATTCATTGGTTCCAAAATTGCAAATGCAATATTGGTCGCATGATCAGCTACACGCTCCAGACCTGATATTGTATCAGAGAATATCATTCCCGCCTCCGGAGTACATTTATTCTTCGTCAATCTCCTTACATGTGCATTCTGCAGTTTCTTCTCCATCTCATCAATCTCTTCTTCCAACTGCAGAATTTCCCTCATATGCTCATAATTGCGGTTTGTAAACATTTCAAGAGAATATTCTAATATTTTCGTAGTCTTATCCATCATATCAAGAAGCTGCTTTTTTGCCTTATCAGTCAGCTCTATCCCGCGCTCAATTCTAGTCTTCGCAGAATCCACAAAATTCTCTGCATGATCTCCGATTCTTTCAATATCATTCACCACATGAAACAAACCACCGATCAATTTTTCATCCGCAATAGGGAGCGCGATCTCATTTGCTTTTACTAAATAATCCGTAATTTTACGGTTCAAGAAATCGATATATTCTTCTGTTTCATAGACTTCTTGTATCTCTTTTTCATTCAGATTACAAAGCGCATCCATTGATTTTTTTAAATTCATGACCGCAACTTTACCCATATGCTCAATTTCATGAATGCTATCCATTACTGCTGTTGTAGGTGACATCATAGAACCATCACCAATATAAAGCAATTCATACTGATCCTCTGCAGTTGTATCTTTACCCGGAACAATCTTATAAGTTAATTTCACAATCCATCCCATGAATGGGAACATCATGGCTACTTCCAATACTTTCATCAGAGTATGTACATTTGCAACGGAACGTGCCAGACTACCACCAGATATATACAAAATCGCATTTGTAAACGGTTCAACTGCAACAAGCAAAATACAGAAGAATATTGCAGAACCTATCACATTGAACAGGAAATGAATCAATGCGGCACGTTTTGCATCCTTTTTTCCGCTAAGGCTCGCTACTAATGCAGATACGCAAGAACCAATATTACAGCCCAAAATCATAAACGGGCAAATGGTAAATTCCAAAAGTTTCTGGGATACCATCAACAGAATGATACCTACCGTTGCAGAAGAGCTTTGTAGTACAGCGGTAATCAAAAAACCAACCAAAATCGCTGCAAACGGATTCGTCAATGAAGCCAGGAAATTCAAAATTCTCGGCGAATTTTTAACTGCTGACATACTGTCTGACATGATACTCAGACCCATGAATAAAATACCAAATCCCAGTATTACTTCTCCGATTTTTTTGATACTCTGTTTCTTACAGAACATGATCATAATGACACCAATAATAACAATTAATGGTGCAATATCCGATAAATTAAATGCGATAAGCTGCCCTGTTATCGTGGTACCAATATTAGCACCCAAGATTACTCCTGATGCCTGCATCAAATTCATAAGTCCCGAATTCACAAAACTTACTACCATCACAGTTGTTGCATTGGATGATTGAATAATTGCGGTAAATATAATTCCTACCACCATTCCAATAAATCTGTTCTTGGTAAAAAATTCAAGAATACTTCTCATTTTGGCTCCAGCCGCTTTTTCAAGACCTTCGCTCATCATTTTCATACCATACAGGAAAAATCCCAATCCCCCAAACAACATAAAAATTGTTGTAATACTCATTTGTATTCTCCTTATCTCTCAAGCGCAAAAAAATGTTTGCCGAATTCAATGTCTCTATCGATACAAGTCTTCATCTCTTCAATATTTTCAAATTTCTGTTCCGGACGTCGAAATTCCAACAGTTCAATAGTCACTTCTTCTCCATAGGCATTTCCTTGAAAATCAAACAGAAAGCTTTCAATCAGCACCTTGTTCTCATTGCTTACCGTTGGCTTCACTCCCACATTCGAAATACCATGATACCAACAGCCATCTATTCGGACATTGCTAAAATACACTCCTCGCGGAGGAACTATTTTATCATGTGGCCATACTACATTCAATGTTGGAAATCCCAATGTTCTTCCAAGCTGTTTGCCATGTTCCACTCTGCCGCTGACGCTATACGCATACCCAAGAAGTTTTTTTGCCAGTTCCATATCTCCCTGCTTTAAAACTTCTTTGATATAAGTACTACTGATAATCCGTTCTTTATAACGTTCCTTTTCCATCACAAGCAATTCATATCCATAACGTTTTGCATAATCCGCAAGCATATGAATGTCTCCATGCTTTTCATATCCAAACTGAAAATCTGTTCCTACCACAACATACTTCGCATGAAAAATACCATTTATGATATTTTTAATAAAATCTTCTGCATGAATCTGACGAAACTCCTGAGTAAATGGACATTCTACGAGATAATCCACTTTTCCTTCCAAGTGTTCCCTTCGTTCCTCCCCCGTCATTAATACTTGCGGGAGAATGCCTTTACTTTCCCATAAAGGATGCATATCAAAGGAACACACAACACTGTTCATTTTTTCTTTTTCTCCCAGCTCACGTACCTTTTCTGCCAAAATCTGATGTCCTCTGTGAAGTCCATCAAATTTTCCAAAAGTAACTGCCGTTTCTCTGCTGTCATTATAATGTGACAGCAAACTGATATATTGCATTCTATTCCCTCTAATCGTTATTTATCTTCGCAAAAAAACATCTTTATGATCTGATATTCTTTCTTTTCATCGTTCCAACTATAAATTGCAACAAAATGTCCCTGTTCATCATATAACCGCATATAATCTCCATCCACTTTTTCTCTGGATTTTTCTTCGTTCTCAAAGTACACGGCATTCATCGGCAATGAATTTCCATTCTTCGCCAAAAAATCCCAGCTCCTTTTTACCACAATCCTTTGATATTCCTGGAACATTGCATCAATTGGAATGACCACATCCATCAAACAATCTTTCATACATTTTTGGGAAATCTCTTCCAGAGTCATACTATCAGCAATCCGAAAGCTACTGACTCGTGTTCGTACTAAACTTTCCATACATCCACCACATCCAAGTGTTTCTCCAATGTCATGACATAAAGTTCGGATATACGTTCCTTTTGAGCAGGACACCTCCATTTTCACGCGCGGAAGCTCCATCTTAAGAATCCTGATCTGGTATATCACAACTCTTCTTGCCTTTCGTTCTACTACTTTTCCTTCTCTGGCAAGTTCATACAATTTCTTGCCATTTACTTTCAATGCAGAATACATCGGTGGTATCTGATCATACTCTCCCACATAACTTTCTATCACTTCTGTTACTTTTTCCTCTGTAAGAGCAGACGTATCCCGGGTTGTCAAGGTTGTTCCGCTAGTATCCTGCGTATCCGTAGAGCGTCCCAACAGAAGAATTGCCTCATACGTCTTATCCTTATCGGTAAGCATATCGCATAATTTAGTTGCTTTTCCCAGACAGACAGGAAGAACACCAACCGCATCCGGATCTAACGTTCCCGTATGCCCAATCTTTTTCTGTCCAACAATTCCCCTTAGTTTTGCTACAACATCATGAGAAGTATATCCTTTTTCTTTATACACATTTAAAATACCGTGTATCATCTTTTTCTCCTGTCTTTTATTCTGCCAATTCCTTCATCTGTATTTCAATCTGCTCAGAAAGATTATTAATCACATCGTGCGGCCTTCCAATCATCGTCAGTCCGGCAGCTTTCTTATGTCCTCCACCGCCAAAATACTGTGCAACCTTACTCACATCAATATAATTTTTAGAGCGAAGACTTACTTTGTATGTATTTGACTCTATCTCATACATAAAAATAGCGACTTCTACACCCTTCGTAATTCTAAGCTGACTTACGATTCCATCCAGATCTTTAGCATCAACTCCATAAAAATCCATGACTTTTTTGGTGACATAAGATGCAATACAAGTACCATTCATAAATAAAATACTCTCTAACAATGCTCTTCCCAAAATCTGATTCTGAGCATAACTCTTTTCATAATATGTATCCTGTATCATTCTCGGTGCATCCACACCTTTCTCTAACAATCTGGCTGCAATTCTGAATGTCGACGGGGTCGCACATGAATATTGGAACACACCTGTATCATGAACAATGCCAAGATAGAGAGCATTGGCAGTATCCAGAGAAATCTTCTCATCTTCCAGCAAATTATATACTAACTCTGAGGTAGAACTTGCATCCGGCACCACATAACTTTCCTGTGCAAACCCAGTATTACTGATATGATGATCAATACAATAAGTATATTTCGCATTGTCAAACAACTCACCAGAGAATCCCAGACGTTCTTTATCACCACAATCCAGGCAAAAGAACAGATCATATTGCACTTTCTCGTCCGGAATCTCATGACGAATCTCTTTCGTAGCTTTCAGACATGTGAATGCTTCTGGAATCTCTTCCAGATAGACATCCACTTTTTTTTCTGTAAAATTCTCTTTAATATACTGGTATAACCCAATACAAGATCCTACACAATCGCCATCCGGGCGCACATGTCCGCTAATTGCAATTGTCTTAGCATCGCTTAAAATCTTATTCAGCATCTGCATCACCTTCCGTTGTCATGCCCTTGGTCACTTCATCGATTTTTTTTGACATATTGACGCCATATTCAATCGACTGATCCAACACAAATTTAATTTCTGGTGTATTTCGCATATTCAATGTACGTGCCAGTTCTCGCCGGATATAGCCTTCCGCACTTTGCAGGCCCTTAATTGTCTCTGCCTGTGCATACGCATCCCCCAACACACTGATATATGCTTTACAGGTTTTCAAATCCGGGGCTACTTCCGCCGCGACCACAGAAGTCCATGGAGCTACTCGCGGATCCTTAATTCCTCCGCGAATTATATTACTAAGTTCTCGCTGTACTTCTGTATTGACTCTTGTATTTTTAATACTTCTTTTTCTCATTTTACTCCCTCTTTTCTGCAGGAAGAAACACCTGAGATTATCTAGGGATTTCTACCATCTTGAATGCTTCTACAAGGTCACCTTCCTTAATATCATTAAAATTGGCGAACACAAATCCACATTCATATCCTGCTTTTACTTCTTTTACATCATCTTTAAAACGTCTCAAAGACGCAAGAGGTCCTTCGAAGATAACGATTCCATCTCGTGTCAGACGCACAGAACAATCTCTTTCAAACATACCATCCAACACATAAGAACCTGCAATAGTTCCTACGCCAGATGCTTTGAATGTCTGACGTACTTCTGCATGGCCTAATACCCTTTCTTCAAAAATTGGATCCAGCATTCCTTTCATCGCTGCTTCAACATCTTCAATCGCATTGTAAATAACTCGATAGAGACGAATATCTACACCTTCGCGCTCTGCCGTCTCTTTTGCAGTTGCATCCGGGCGCACATTAAATCCTATGATAATCGCATTGGATGCAGATGCAAGACTGACGTCAGACTCATTGATTGCACCGACACCACCATGAATGATCTTTACAACAACTTCATCATTAGACAGCTTTAACAGACTCTGCTTCATTGCTTCAACAGAACCTTGTACATCTGCCTTTACAACAATACCAAGTTCTTTCAGATTACCTTCCTGAATCTGAGTAAACAGATCATCCAGAGACAGTTTTGATTTTGTCTCTTCCAATAATTTCATCTTACTCTGAGAGATGAATGTCTCTGCAAAGCTTCTTGCTTCCTTATCATTTTCACATCCCACAAATACTTCACCGGCATTCGGAACATCATTCAATCCAAGAATCTCTACTGGCATAGATGGACCTGCTTCTTTCACACGTCTTCCTTTATCATCCATCATAGCTCTTACTTTACCATAAGCAGAGCCTGCGGCAATGGAATCACCAACACGCAGAGTTCCTTTCTGTACAAGAACCGTTGCTACAGAACCTCTTCCTTTATCCAATTGTGCCTCCAATACAAGACCTCTTGCACTTCGGTCAGGATTGGCTTTTAATTCCATCACTTCTGAAGTCAGGATGATCATTTCCATCAAATCTTCCAGACCTTCTCCAGTCTTTGCAGATACAGGAACAAATACTGTACTTCCGCCCCAGTCTTCCGGAATTAACTCATATTCTGTAAGCTCTTGCTTCACACGCTCGATATTGGCACTTGGTTTATCAATCTTATTGACAGCTACCACAATCTCAACACCTGCGGCCTTTGCGTGATTGATTGCTTCAACCGTCTGCGGCATAACACCATCATCTGCAGCCACCACAAGAATCGCAATATCTGTCGAACTTGCACCACGCATACGCATTGCAGTAAATGCCTCATGTCCTGGTGTGTCAAGGAATGTAATCTTCTCTCCATTTACATTTACTACATATGCACCGATGTGCTGAGTAATACCGCCCGCCTCTTTATCAATCACATTCGTATGGCGAATGGCATCCAGAAGAGAAGTCTTACCATGGTCAACGTGGCCCATGACGCAGACTACCGGCGGACGCTTCTTCATCTTAGATTCGTCTTCTTCATCTTCTTTCAAAAGCTCTTCAATAACATCTACAACCTCTTCTTTTTCACAGAGCACATCAAATTCCAGTGCGATCTCTTCTGCCGTCTCGTAATCAATCTCCTGATTCACCGTTACAATCTTGCCTTGCATAAAAAGCTTCTTAACGATGACAGATGGTACGATCTTCATCTTATCTGCAAGCTCTTTAATTGTAAGTACTTCCGGAATTACGATAGACTTAATCTCTTCTTCCACCTTCTGTTGTTTCTGCTGAGGTTTTTGAAGTTGCTGTTTTGGCTCATTCTTTTTCTTTCCCTTTGGCATTCTGTCATCTTCATCTTCGCGGCGATAATCTTTCTTCTTATAGTCGTCTTTTCCCTTTCCTTTGCTACGCTGTGGCTTCTGTGTCTCTACAGCTGGTGCCGGAATGCTGGTATTATTTCTTCTGTCATTATTACGACGGTCATTTCTATCCCCGGATCTGCGGTTCTGATTTCTGTCCCTGTCTCTTCCATCTCTACTGTCTCTGTCTTTATTATCCCTATCATTCGAGAATCTATCCTGACGATTTCCCTGTGGGCGATCTCCACGCTGCGGACGCTGTCCTAATCCTCTGGAATCTTTGGAAGAATCCTGACGTCTGTCCCCGCCTTTTTCCTGACGCTGCTCCGGGCGTCTCTGAGACTGATTTCTATCGGAATTTCTCTCGGAATTTCTATCAAATGATCTTTCCGTTTTTTTCTCTGCCGGCTTCTCCACATTCTGCACATTCTTTGGTTTTTCTGACACTGGCGCAGTCGGCTGTACCGATTGAGCTGCCACTTTTTCTACTGGTTTTTCCGGCGTCTTTACTTTCTGTGGTTTTTCTGCCGCCGGTGTTGCCGGACGTACTTGCTGTGTTGTCTGAGCAGCCTTGGATGGACGTCCGTTGTTAACCTGCATCGGTCTTCCCTGAGAAGCTTGAGGACGTCCTCCCTGCTGTGCCGGACGATTGCCAGGTCTTCTTCCCTGCTTTGCTCCATTTTGTGTATTCTGCGGACGGAATACATGAACGATATTCTTCTTCTTTGGAGCTTCCTGTTCTGTCTTTGCTTCTGGAGCTTTTCGTTTTGCCAGGGCCTTTCTTGTCATATCCGCTTCTGAATCCTCCAATGTACTCATATGATTCTTTACTTCAATATTCTTTTCAGTCAGAAATTCGATGACATCCTTGCTTGGGACATCTAATTCCTTTGCTAATTCATATATTTTAATTTTTGACATATTAACTACCTCCTCTATGCAATTGTGTTATCTTCTGTGTCCATATGCTTCCTGATTCCTTTTGCAAACCCCTCATCCAATACTGCAAGAGATGCGCGGAACTGTTTTCCCATTGCATGCCCCAAGGTATCTTTATCTTCATAAAAATAGATTGGCACGTGATAATAGTCACACATATTTTGAAACTTCTTCTTCGTATTATCAGACGCATCTGCCGCCACGATTACCAATGCAGCTTTTCCAGCTTTCACTTCCCTCTCAGTACAGAATTCTCCGCTGACCGTCTTGCCTGCTTTGGTTGCCAGACCAATAAGCGCTAATACTTTACTCTGTTTCAAGTATCTCCATCTCCTTTTCCAATGCTTCGTACACTTCCCTCGGAATAGACTGCTTAAATGACCGTTCAAGGCCTTTATTCTTTACTGCCTTTTCCAGACAGTTCTTAGAAGGACAGATATACGCTCCACGCCCATTCTTTTTTCCGGTCGCATCCAGAAGAAATTCTCCTTCTGAAGTTCTGATCACACGAATCATCTCTTTTTTACTCTTCATTTCCTGACATCCCACACATTTACGCATAGGTATCTTTTTATTTGCGCTCAAACAATCACCTATTCCTCTGTATCGTCTACTTCCTCAAATGCAATTTCCTCTTCCGGTGCATATCCTTCTGATTCCTCATATGGCTCATCGTATTCTTCTTCAAATACTCCTTCGCTCAGTTCCATATAATTTTCAGGTAGTTCTCCAGATTCAATTGCCTGAGATTCACTCTTTATATCAATCTTATATCCTGTCAGTCTTGCAGCAAGTCTTGCATTCTGACCTTCCTTACCAATTGCCAGTGAAAGCTGATAATCTGGTACAATGACACTTGCGGTCTTCTCATCCGGATCAGCCATGACAGAAATCACTTTCGCCGGACTTAACGCATTCTCAATAAAAATGGCCGGGTTATCACTCCAGTTAATAATATCAATCTTCTCTTTACGCAGTTCCTCTACAATCGCATTCACTCTTGCTCCGTTCATACCGACACATGCGCCTACCGGATCAACGTCAGGATCATTAGACCATACTGCAATCTTCGTTCTACTTCCCGCCTCTCTTGCAATGCTCTTAATCTCTACGATTCCTTCTTTTACCTCTGTCACTTCTGATTCAAACAAACGTTTTACGAGTTCTGGATGTGTACGGGATACAAGAATCTTTGGTCCCTTTGTCGTATTCTTCACTTCAACGATATACAATTTGATTCGTTCTGTCGGTTTGAATACTTCTCCTTTTACCTGTTCATTCTCTGTAAGCATTGCATCAGCCTTTCCAAGGTTAATACTTACATTCTTTCCTACATAACGCTGAACAATACCCGTAACGATATCCTTTTCTTTTTCAAAATACTGATCATATACTACTTTACGCTCTTCTTCACGAATTTTCTGAAGAATCAGATTCTTTGCATTCTGAGTTGCAATACGTCCAAAAGATTTTGATTCAATTGGAATCTGGACAATATCTCCCAACTCATATTTACTGTCAATTTCTTTTGCATCTTCCAAACTGATCTGCTCTAACTTATCTTCTACTTCTTCTACAACCGTCTTCTCTGCGAACAAGCTATAATCACATGTCGATCTGTCCATGATCAATTTAATGTTGTCGGCCTTTCCAAAATGGTTCTTGCAGGCATTCAGCAGAGAATTTTCAATTGCATCCAACAAAGTCTCTTTGCTGATATCCTTTTCTTTTTCCAAAATATTCAATGCTTCTAATAATTCTGTATTCATTTACTATTCCTCCTTCTAATTTAAAAATCAAATGCCAGACGAATCAGAGCGATGTCACTTTTTTCAAATGTTTTTGTTGTATCATCATCCATCTCAATCGTAACCGTTTTTTCATCATAGTCTTTTAAAATTCCAGTAAATTCTTTCTGTTTATCTATCATACGATAAGTTCGAATCTCAACTTCTTCACCCAGGCTTCTTTTAAAATCTTTTTCTTTCTTTAACGGTCTTCCAAGCCCCGGCGAACTGACTTCCAGGATGTATGCATCATCGATATAATCTTTCTCATCCAAGATATCAGAAAGTCTGCGGCTTACTACTTCACAGTCATCAATATTGATACCTCCCGGTTTATCAATGTATGCTCGAAGATACCATGTACTTCCTTCTTTTACATACTCTACATCCACCAGCTCAAATCCATTTTCTTCCACAATCGGTAACAGAATCTCTTCGGTTTTTTGTTCGTAAAGTTCCCTTTTTGTCAATGTAAAATTCCTCCTTATCAACAAAGAAGAGTGAACTTTACGTTCACTCTTCTGCCGACTTCATTATGTAACTGTAAGCTAGTATAACACCATACTTCTGCAAAATCAAGGGTTTTTCTATATTTTCCCTTCTTTAAATACCATCATCATCTCATTCGTCAGGCTTAAGTCTTCTGCTTTCACCGGGATATCCTCCCGTTCAAACCATTCTGCAAGAGCAAGCTCTTCCTTATCCAATGTAATCTCTGCTTCTCCATCCAGCTCGCAAAAAAATCCCATTAATAATGTATCGGTAAACGACCACGGCTGGCTTTTATAATAAGTAATATTTTTGACCTTTAATCCGACCTCTTCCATGACTTCCCGGCGGACCGTCTCTTCAATCGTCTCCCCGATTTCCGCAAATCCTGCCAGCAGTGCATATTTCTTATATGCCCTGCCTGCATATTTTGACATCAATATCTTATTTCCATGCGTAACAGCAATGATGACAGCCGGACAAATCTTTGGAAATTCCATAAGGCCACACTCTGGGCAGCGCATCATCCGTTCTTTTTCATCATGTACCATAGGTTTCCCACATCGTCCACAAAAACGATGTGACTGATACCAGCGGTATAACTGCCATCCCGTCACACCCGCGAACTGCAGATGTTTTGGTCTTGCTGTACGAAGTATCTGTGTATCTTCCATTTCGAATTCTGGAATCTTATCATAAGAAATATGACTGCCCAGATAAAATCTCACATCAGCAATGGAAAATAAATATATGTACTCTTGATAGAGTTTTGTAACATCAACATAAGCCTCTGCTTCTTCAAAAGTAAGAAAAGAAATCTCTCCTTCTTTTTGTTTCACCAATATATTTCGCCCTTCATAGCACAATAAGATGCTATGTTTTTCCGGCGGCATTGGCCGATATTCGTTTCGATATTGATATGGAGCAATTTCTTGTATCATATTTTTTCTCCTTTATCCTCGATTCTTTGTTCCAGTCCCATCTCGTTTTGCAAGCTTTAGACGATTCAAGGTCACTTCACGATCCTTATATGGGATTTTTGTCTCTACCCCATCTTCAAATAAATATACCCTCTCCAGTTCATCCTTCTTTTGCAGTTTAATTCCACGGACTCCGATTGCACCTTTCTTCTTTTCAGAGACTTCTTCGGCTAAAAAGCGCAGGAAATATCCCTCTTTTGTCTGCAGTACAATATTTTGATTTTCATTGATCACCTGAACACTCATAACTTCATCATCCGCCTGAAGTTTCGTCGCTGCAATCGTTCTTTTCGCTACCTGAAATTCAGTTCCTTCCACCTTCTTAATCATGCCCTGCTTTGTAGCAAATAACAGCTTCGCATAACGCATCTGCTCTGCATCACAGATATATACGATTTCTTCCTGTGTACTGTCGTAATTGCTCACATTATCCACCGGCAATCCTTTATCGCGGAACTTTCCATATGGTAAATCCAATACTTTAATCTGATGCATTTTTCCGGTATTCGTAAATAGACAGATTCTTCCGGTATTCATACAGGAAATCACATATTTATTTTCCGTATCTGCCGCCTCTTTATTTCTTCCATAAGCATTGGTATCAATCGTCTTTGCATAACCAAAACGATCCATCAGGAAGACAACCTCTTGCTCTTCGATCTTATTCTCCTCATAAACCGCCTCTTCTGCATTCTCGATCTGCGTCCGGCGCTTTCTGGAAAATTCTGCTTTCAATTGTTCTAAATCTGCGATAATGACCTCTGCCATTGAATCATAATTATTTAGAATATCTTCATACCTAGCAATTTTTTTCAGAGTCTCATCATGTTCCTTCATCAGAGCTTCTATTTCCAGCCCAATCAATTTGTACAGGCGCATTTCAAGAATTGCTGTAGCCTGTCGTTCTGTAAACCGAAGCATAGCTGCCATTTTTTTAGAAATACTGGATTTGAACTTAATATTATCCGTAATACCGCTGGTCAGACATGCTTTTGCATCTTTGACCGACTGGCTGCCGCGAAGAATCTCAATGATCAGATCAATAACATCACATGCTTTGATCAGACCCTCTTGGATTTCTTTTTTATCTTGTTCCTTTTTTAATAAATTCTTATATTTTCTGGTGGCCATCTCAAACTGAAAATCCACATGGTGTTCTATGATTTTCTTCAATCCCATGGTCTCAGGTCTGCCATCTGCAACTGCGAGCATATTGACACCAAAAGTATCTTCCAGACGAGTCTTTTTGTAGAGCATATTCGTCAGATTTTCGATATCTGCTCCACGTTTCAGTTCAATGACAATTCGAATACCTTCTTTCGATGACTGGTTGGAGATATCCACAATGTCACTGGTTTTTTTTGATTCTACCAGAGCACATACATCATTCAGGAACTTTCCGATTCCGGCACCTATCATGGTATAAGGGATCTCTGTGATAACAAGCCGTTTCTTGCCGCCCTTCATCTCCTCTACTTCTACTTTCCCGCGAATCTTAATCTTGCCGGTTCCCGTCTCATAGATATCCAGAAGATCATCTTTATTTACCACGATCCCCCCTGTTGGGAAATCAGGCCCTTTTACATACTTCATCAACTGCTTCGTGCTGATCTCATCATTTTTCATGTAGGCTTTGACCGCATCAATGACCTCCCCAAGATTATGGGTCGGTATACTGGTTGCCATACCTACAGCAATTCCCTCTGCTCCGTTGACCAGAAGATTCGGAATACGCACAGGAAGCACCTCAGGTTCCTTTTCTGTCTCATCAAAATTTGGTACAAAATCTACAATATCCTTATCCAGATCTCCCAGATAAGCTTCCTGCGTAATCTTTGCCAGACGAGCCTCCGTATAACGCATGGCAGCAGCTCCGTCACCTTCAATAGATCCAAAATTACCATGTCCGTCTACCAGAATCATGCCCTTTTTAAAATCCTGCGCCATCACCACCAGCGCTTCATAGATAGAACTGTCCCCATGCGGATGATACTTACCCATCGTATCTCCAACAATACGTGCACACTTTCGATATGGCCTGTCATATCGAATACCCAATTCATGCATATCATACAGCGTACGCCTCTGTACCGGTTTCAATCCATCCCTTACATCCGGAAGCGCTCTGGCAACAATAACACTCATAGCATAGTCAATATATGATTTCTTCATAACATCAGAATATTCCGTTCTGATGATCTGTGAATCTTGCATAATTACCTCCTTTGGGGACGTAGTATTTTTAAAAAACACTACGTCCCTAATTTAAAAATGGGGTGTACCCAATTTAAATATCCAGCTCTGCTTCTGTCGCATTTTCATAGATAAATGTCCTTCTTGGTGGTACTTCGGTTCCCATCAGCATCTCTGTCACACTGGATGCCATACGGGCATCTTCGATTTCTACCAGTTTCAGGATCCTTGTCTCGGGATTCAGGGTTGTCTCCCACAGTTGCTGGGCATCCATCTCTCCCAGACCTTTATAACGCTGGAGCGTAAAAGGGCCATCATGGGTCTTACGATATCTCTCTAACGCCTTATCATCATATAGATATTCTTCTTCCCCTTTTTTCGGCATAGCTTTATACAATGGCGGCATGGCAATATAGACATGTCCTTCATAGATTAATTCTGGCATAAAACGATAGAATAGCGTCAGCAACAAGGTAGAGATATGTGCCCCATCCACATCGGCATCGGCCATGATAATAATCTTGTCATAACGCAGCTTGCTGATATCAAAATCATTGCCATATCCTTCTGAGAAGCCACAGCCAAATGCATTGATCATCGTTTTAATCTCTGCATTGGCCAGCACTTTATCTATACTAGCTTTCTCCACATTCAGAATCTTTCCTCGGATTGGAAGAATTGCCTGATACATACGATCTCTGGCCGTCTTTGCAGAGCCACCGGCAGAATCTCCCTCTACGATAAAGATTTCACATCGGCTCGCATCTCTGCTTTCGCAATTTGCAAGTTTCCCATTACTGTCAAAAGAATATTTTTGCTTTGTCAGAAGATTCGTCTTTGCGCGTTCTTCTGTCTTACGAATCTTCGCAGCCTTTTCTGCACAGCCAATTACTTTTTTCAACGTCTCAAGATTACGGTCGAAAAATCGAATAATCTCATCATTCGTCACCTTGCTGCAAGCCTTTGCGGCATCAGGGTTGTCCAGCTTTGTCTTCGTCTGTCCTTCAAATCTGGGATCTGGATGCTTGATGGAAACAATTGCGGTCATTCCATTTCTTACATCTGCCCCTGTAAAATTCGCATCTTTTTCTTTTAGAATCCCAAGTTCCCTGGAATACTGATTCATAACAGTTGTAAATGTAGTCTTAAACCCAGTCAGATGTGTGCCACCCTCTGCATTATATATATTATTACAGAAACCAAGGACATTTTCATGAAATTCATTCACATACTGAAACGCCACTTCAACTTCAATTCCTTCTGCTTCTCCTTTAAAATACACAGGTTCATGAACAACCTCTTTTTTGGAATTCAGATCCTGAATAAAGCCAAGAATCCCATCCGGTTCATGATATACAATACGCTCCGTCTCACTGCCTCTTTTATCTTCAAATACAATCGTCAGTGTCGGATTCAAATATGCCGTTTCGTGCATACGACTTTTTACTTCCTCTGCACGGAATTTTGTTTTTTCAAATATAGTATCGTCTGGCAGAAAATTAACCTTTGTTCCAGTCTTTCTTGTCTTTCCAATCTTCGGCAGAAGTCCATCCTCCAGCTCAATTACCGGCTTTCCTCTCTCATACCGGTCATGATGGACATATCCATCCCGACTGATTTCAACATCCATATAAGTAGATAATGCATTGACAACAGAAGAGCCGACTCCATGAAGTCCGCCACTGGTCTTGTAAGCAGAATCATCAAACTTTCCACCGGCATGCAGCGTTGTATATACAACACGGGCTGCTGATACACCAGTCGAATGCAGATCCACCGGTACTCCACGTCCATTGTCTGAGACAGTTGCAGAACCATCCTTTTCAAGTGTTACACGGATCTCTGAACAATATCCCGCCAGATGTTCATCTACAGCATTGTCAACAATCTCATAGATCAGATGATTCAGCCCTTTCGTAGATACACTACCAATATACATTCCCGGTCTTTTCCGTACCGCTTCCAGTCCCTCTAATATGGCAATACTATCTGCATCATATGTATTTTTTTTCGCCATTCCCATATATCCTTTCTATCATTTTACATACTTTTCCATACTGCCAATATCTTAGCACAAAATGTAGTCTGTTTCAAACATATTTTATTTCACAAGTACACTATCTAGTGTTGATGCCAGAATCTCCATAGCATTTCTCATTTCTTCCACAGTATTGGTCTGAGCCCCGGCCTCAATCAACAACGTTTTCGGTTTAAAGTGCATGTTATATCGATATCCTCTCAGATAAATATGTCTGGTAAATCCAGGATATTTTTTCGTAGCTGCAATCTGCATCTGAAGAGAAAACGCAAGATTATCTTCAATATAAGGATTGGGCAGATAACTGATATTTCCATTGGCTCTTGTTCGGCTCAGCCCATTAAAAAACATAATTTGTGCAGTCTGCTTACCATTAATCTCTGTCACAAGATGTGTTCCCTCCGCCACACCATCTCTATGAAGATCAATCACAACCTCTATCGTTGGATTATCCTGCAGAATCTTCTGGATCTCTGGTTCTGCCAGCTGATACGCCATACTTCTGTCAAGCTTCCCACTAACCAGATCATACACTCCTTCATGATGAATCGTCTCGATTCCATAGGTGTTATTTAAAAGTTCTGCCAGATAAGCACCCATTCCCATTATCGTTGTACTGGTATCCCCTTCTACAGAATCTGCAAATGCTTCCTGGGAATGCGTATGATAAATCAGAACTTTTGGACCGGCAGCAGACTGATCAATTGTCATGTCCATTCCCATTAATTTTTCAACATTTAACAAATCCTGATCAATCATCGTATTAGAATCTACTGTATAAAAATTGCTGATCAGATACTCAAAATTCATCAATTTTTCCATAGATGTATCAATTGGTGTTCCTGAAGTCTGAACAGATTCTTCTTGTGAAGTCTGCTGAATCAGATTCCCGTTTTCATCTACCATATTTTCATCATTTGCCTGTTTTTCCAATATCATCTGATATGTTTCCTGATCCTCCACATCCGTAAACAACATCGATTTTTCTTCCACATATGTCCCTAGTGGAATTATTTTCAACACACTCTCTGCCATCCAGTCTATCAATGAACTCCCCTGCTCATTTTCCAGATATGTGAATCCCGTAAGATACATTTTTTCCGCCTGTTCCAAACAAATACTCCCAATCCGTATCTGTTCATTCCAATTTATTTTATCAAATTCCATCATCTGCACACAGACATATATGATTAAAATTCCGGTGATCACAAGTATTGCAATCCGACTGATCTGCCGTTTTATTTTCACAATATTTCACTCCAGTCAAAGTAAAGCTGCCTGCCATTTTAGCAGCACTTTTCGTACTTTATGTCTTAACACTATATGACCCACCTGGATTATTTATGTGCATGTCCTTTAGAAAACAACAGATTCAGCGCTTCCGATATCGTATAACTGATTCTCTTCACAGTCTCATCAATATCCTTAGGAGTCACAAACAAACCATTTAAATGTGGAGATATCAACTCCTTCACTAATTCATATTTTTCCGCTGCATTATAGCCTTGCATGACCACCCCGACCCCCCGCAATGTCTCAGAGCTTTCCAATGCAGAGATCAGGTTCTCCATGGTATCATTTACAATAGTCGCAGCATCCACCACAGTTGGAACCCCGATAGCAATTACTGGAATTCCAACGGTCTCTTTTGTAATAGCGTTTCTATGATTGCCCACTCCTGACCCTGGATTGATCCCTGTATCTGAGATCTGAATCGTGCGATTAAGTCTTCGAGAGCTTCTGGCAGCCAACGCATCAATAGCAATCACCATATCCGGATTCGTTTCCCGCGTAATTCCTTTGACAATCTCAAGAGTTTCCATTCCAGTCTGTGCCATAACTCCCGGTACAATCGCACTGGTAAGGCAGATTTCATCTTCTCCCATAGCATATTTTCCGTATTCCTTTGCGATATGCCGGGAAATATTCAGATTATCTACAACATATGGGCCTAACGCATCTGGTGTAACCTTACGATTTCCAAGCCCTACTACCAAAATAGAATAATCTTCTTTATCTTTTTTGACAAAATATTCCAGAAATCTTTTTAACTCTTCTGCTATCTCTTTATGATAATCTTCATCTGGAACAGCCATATTCGGTGCCTCCATTGTAATATAGGTACCCACCGGTTTCCCCATGATTTTTGCTCCATTTTCCGTCTCAATTTTAACAGTCGTTACTTTAATCTCACGTTCTTCATCATAATCTTCTTTTAACGATACTCCTTGAATTTCTACGTGATCCGATTCAAAACGTTCTTTTTCCTCCAGAGCCAGATCTGTTCTGATATTATATTTTTCAATCATCCCATATATCCTCACTTTAGTCCTATTTATTTCCTAGTTTTTACAATATTTTCAGAAATATGTATTGACAGAACTCATTCCTTGCCCTAAAATAAGTTCGTATGTTTCGTTAGAACGTCCGTGTCCGGCTCTAACGAATGTAAAATCGATACAGAATCGAAATATAAGATATTGGAGGTGGACAAATTGGCTAATATCAAATCTGCAAAGAAGAGAATCTTAGTAAACGAAACAAAAGCTGCTAGAAACAAAGCAATCAAATCTAAAGTAAAAACTTGCGTAAAGAAAGTTGAAACAGCTGTAGCTAACAAAGATGCTGAAGCTGCTGCAGCAGCATTAAAAGTTGCAATCGTTGAAATCAACAAAGCAGGAAGCAAGGGTGTTTATCACAAGAACACATGCTCTAGAAAGATTTCCCGTTTAACAAAAGCTGTAAACGGAATTGCTTAATTATTATAGAAAAAATTGCATGCAATAAAAAAACAGCCATACCGTCAGTGGCTGTTTTTTATTTTTATCTTTTATAATCCAGAATACCCATAACTATTGACAATAGCATCTACCCACATACTGTGCCACCATAATATATCACTGTATTAATCGCCTGGATCATTGTCTTACCTGTATTAATTGAACCCGCAAGAATTAAAACATTCTGCCCTTCCACCATTCGCTTAGTATTATCGCAATTTTAGCATAATAAGTGTGATAATACACTATAAATATGAGAATTTTCAGATTTTTTCGGTCAGAAATGACACCGACAGCTTTTTCTTCAGATCCATGATAATCGAAAAACACACATCTCAAATTCATGAGATGTGCGCTAATATAATTCTTATAATTATGTACAATAATTAGTTGTTAATCAACTTATCTTCGCCATTCCAACTGTACAGCTGTCTGATCTCTTTACCAATCTTCTCAGATGGATGTTCAGCAGCAAGCTTTCTCATAGCCTTGAAATGTACTTGACGTCCTGCAGGTGACATATCAAGCAAGAAGTCTTTTGCAAATGTACCATCCTGGATATCTGCCAGAATCTGCTTCATAGCTTTCTTTGTATCAGCTGTGATAATCTTAGGTCCTGTAATATAATCACCATATTCAGCTGTATTAGAAATAGAATATCTCATTCCTTCAAATCCACTCTGATAGATCAGGTCAACAATCAACTTCATCTCATGGATACATTCAAAATAAGCATTTCTTGGATCATATCCTGCTTCACAAAGTGTCTCAAAACCTGCCTGCATCAATGCACATACACCACCACAAAGAACAGCCTGCTCACCAAAAAGGTCTGTCTCTGTCTCTGTACGGAATGTTGTCTCAAGAAGTCCAGCTCTTGCTCCACCGATTCCAAGACCGTAAGCCATTGCTTTCTCCCATGCTTTTCCTGTGTAATCCTGTTCAACAGCGATCAAGCAAGGAGTTCCCTTTCCAGCCTGATATTCACTTCTTACTGTATGTCCTGGTGCCTTAGGTGCAATCATCGCAACATCAATATTCTTTGGTGGTTTAATACATCCAAAGTGAATGTTGAAACCATGTGCGAACATCAGCATATTGCCTTCCTCAAGGTTCGGCTCTACATCTTTCTTATACATATCAGCCTGTAATTCATCATTAATCAAGATCATGATGATATCAGCCTGTTTAGCTGCTTCTGCTGCTGTAAATACCTGTAATCCCTGTGCTTCAGCTTTTGCCCAAGATTTACTTCCTTCATAAAGACCAATGATAACGTCACATCCAGACTCTTTTAAGTTAAGGGCATGTGCATGTCCCTGGCTTCCGTAACCAATAATTGCAATCTTCTTTCCCTCTAATACTGATAAATTGCAATCTTCCTGATAAAAAATTCTTGCTGCCATTTTGACATTCCTCCTAATTATTATAAATCATTTAATTTTGTATTGTTAAACAAGGGCAGGTATCTGAAGCCACCCTTATTTAAAGGCTTTGTCTTCTCTCGAACATTGTTATAATCGATTAATCAATAATCGTAACATCCTTGATTCCTCGAGATAATCCTGTAATTCCGGTTCTCGCCAATTCCAGGATCTCATATCCGTCGAGCAATTTCAAGAAAGCATCCAGTTTTGACTGATTACCTGTAAGTTCCACCATTAACGATTCCGTCTCAACGTCTACGATCTTAGCACGGAAAATATCTGCCACAGAGATAATCTCCGATCTTTCTGCTGCATTGGCACGAATCTTAACCATGATTAATTCACGATATACGGATTCATCTGGTTTTAACACTTTGATTTCAATGACATCTTCCAATTTCCGAACCTGCTTTTCAATCTGAGACAAAATCAACTCATCTCCAGATGCAACAATGGTAATCCTTGTAAATCTGGGATCCGCAGTCACACCAGCAGTAATACTGTCAATACTGTATCCACGTCTGCTGAAAAGTCCTGCGATGCGGCTTAATACACCCGGATTATTGTCAACCAATAATGAATAAACTCTTTGCATACTGCACCTCTTCCCCATCTTTATTTTAAAAACAGAGTGCGTTCTGTTTTTTTATAATAACAATATCTTCCTGTTTTGTCAAGCGAAACATCAACAATATTTCAAGATATCTTCCACAGATTCTTCAATATAATCTGCACCGGCTTCTTCCAACTCTTCTCTGTTACCAAATCCATAAAGGATTCCCAGGCAATCAATTCCTGCTGTCTTGGCGCCAAATACATCGTGCTCCCTGTCACCAATCATCAAAACAGAGGACTTATCTTTGATCTTACATGCCTCCAGCGCATACTGTATCACTTCTGCTTTCGTTTTTCTTCTGCCATCCAACTCCATTCCCGCCACATAATCAAAATACGGTGTCAGTCGAAAATAATCTATAATTTTTCTGGCATATGGCTCAGGTTTTGAAGTTGCCACTACCAATCTTACATCGGCATTTCTCAGTTTTTTCAGCACTTCTTCCAATCCATCATAGACACGATTCTCAAAGATGCCTTTTTCCTGATAATATTCCCGGAAATAACCAATGGCCTTCCAACACTGTTCGGTTGAAAATTCATATAACTTATGGAACGATATATCCAAAGGCGGTCCTATAAACTCACATAGCTTTGTACGATCCTTTTCTTCAATTCCGAATTTATTCAACGCATATTTTACAGAATTTGTAATACCCTGCTCAGAATCTGTAATTGTCCCATCCAGATCAAAGAAAAAAGTATGATATCTTCTGTTCATATCTGCTCCTTCCAAAACTGTCATGATATCCAAACACCCAAGACTGATTATAATATTTTCCCTCGGTCTGCGCAAGACGTATCTTATATGCCTTCTCAGGTAGTTTCCACATTTCTTTTGAATTCAATATACGTTACAATAAAATAAAGAAAATCCTTCTTAATACAAAAAAAAGCAACATCCTCAAACTCCTCTGGGGCTGTCACCTGATATAATGCATTCTCTAATAATTGCTTCAACTCCTGCCGGATGACCGGTTCATCCTCAATAATCACAATGTGCATTTTTCTTTCCTTGTTCAAAAAGGTACACCACATTTTTCAATTGGGGACGTAGTACTTTGCAAAAGTACTACGTCCCCAGTTAATTATTTCACAAGCAAGCTCTTTCCTGTCATTTCTTTTGGCTGTTCCATTCCCATAAGTTCAATAAGGGTCGGAGCGATGTCTGCCAGACATCCACCTTCTCTTAACTTATAAGCCGGATCAGCATTCACAAGAATAAATGGCACCGGATTGGTCGTATGGGCGGTAAATGGCTCACCTGTCTCATCATCAATTAATTGTTCTGCATTTCCGTGATCTGCACAGATGAACATCTGACCATCTACTTCCTTGACTGCGTTAACTGCTTTACCTACACATTCATCGACTGCTTCGATTGCCTGAATTGCAGCTGCTTCTACACCAGTATGTCCAACCATATCTGGGTTTGCGAAGTTGATGATAATTACATCATATTTATCAGATTTGATTGCATCTACCAATTTATCACACACTTCATATGCGCTCATTTCTGGTTTTAAATCATAAGTTGCTACCTTTGGAGATTTTACCAGAATTCTGTCTTCTCCTTCATTTGGCTCTTCCACTCCGCCATTAAAGAAGAATGTAACATGTGCATATTTCTCTGTCTCAGCGATACGCGCCTGTTTTTTGCCATGTGCAGCCAAAAACTGTCCAAAGGTATTCGTGATTTCTTCTTTTACGAAAGCAACCTGTTTATTTTCAATCGTAACATCGTATTCTGTGAAGCAGACAAAAGTTGTCTTGATTCTGTCTCCTCTTTCAAATCCCTGGAAATCCTCATCGCAGAAAGTTCTGGTGATTTCTCTTGCACGGTCAGGACGGAAATTGAAGAAGATAATGGAATCATCATTCTTGACAGTCGCTGTTGGAGCTCCATCTTTTATCACTACTGTTGGAAGCACGAACTCATCTGTTGTATCTTTGTCATAAGATGCCTGAATTCCTTCCGGTCCACTGACAGCAGTTTCACCTGTTCCATCTACCAAAGCGCGATATGCCTTTTCCACACGATCCCAGCGGTTATCTCTATCCATTGCATAATAACGCCCCATAACGGTTGCAACTTCACCAACACCTATTTCCCCCATCTTGGCAATCAGCTGTTCCACATACTCTTTACCAGATGCAGGAGGTGTATCACGTCCATCCAGGAAACAGTGAACATATACTTTTTTGATCCCCTGTCTCTTTGCCAACTCTAGCAGTCCATAAATATGCTCATTATGACTGTGTACACCACCATCTGATACCAATCCCATCAAATGCAGTGAAGAATCATTAGCCTTTACATTCTCACATGCTGCAAGAAGTGCAGAATTCTCAAAGAAATCACCATCCTGAATTGCCTTTGTAATCTTAGTAAGATCCTGATAAACAATACGTCCGGCACCCATATTCAGATGTCCAACTTCAGAATTCCCCATCTGTCCATCAGGAAGCCCTACTGCCATTCCACTGGCATTTCCCTTTACAAATGGATACTCTGCCATCAATTTATCCATAACCGGAGTCTTTCCTTCTGCCACAGCATTTCCGGTAGTATTCTCATTCAGTCCATATCCGTCTAAAATCATAAGTACTGTTGGTTTTTTGCTCATTTTATTTCTCCTTTATTCTTCGATTATAAATGTTGAAAATATTCTAATCATCGGACTTTATTTACACAATTTTTCTAACCACACATCCGCAAGTTCTATCCAGCATGCACATTCATCTTGCACACCACTTCCATCTTCCCGCTCTACATGTTTTGTTGCAAGACTCAATCCATGCTCTCCTTCCGGAAAAATATGCAGTTCAACGGGAACATCAGCCCTTCGAAGCGCCATTGTCATCAAAAGGGAATTTTCAACCGGCACCGTCTGATCTTCAGCCGTATGCCATATAAATGTGGGCGGCATTGTATGCGTCACCTGATTTTCCAGAGACATCTGTTCCCGACACAATACAAACTTATCTCCCAGCAAGTTTTGAAAACTTTCGATATGTCCATATCGAACATCTGAAGTAATCACTGGATAACTAAGCATAATTCCTCTAGGCTTTAATTCTTCTGTTGTAAGCCCGGATTTGGAAGCCATAAAATCCTGATTCCAGAAAATCCCATAACTTGCTGCCAGATGCCCTCCTGCTGAAGAACCCTGAACAAATATTCGTTCTGTATCAATACACCACTCCTTCGCATATTCCCGCAATATCTTCATCACCTGACCCACTTCCAGAATCTGAGTCGGAAATTGTGCAGGTGCAACAGAATAACGAAGCACACAGGCATGATATCCCTGATTCAGAAAATGCATGGCCAAAGGCTCTCCTTCCCTATAGCTGGTCATTTGGTACGCCCCGCCAGGACATATAATAATCATCGGTCGCTTTTTTATCTTTATCTTATCAACCGGAGTATCCAAAATATATGTTTCAAGCTTTGCATAATCCAAAGACCCTTCCGCCCGTATCGGTATCTCTTTATAAATCATAAACGTAATCCTCGCAACCCAAAAATCGTAGGGAGCGTATGCTGCCCCCTACGACTGATGATATTCTTACTTGTAATTTACGATCTTTCCAAAGTCAGCTTTTAAAGAAGCTCCACCTACAAGACCACCATCAATATCAGCCTGAGCAAATAATTCTGCCGCATTTCCTGCATTTACAGATCCGCCGTACTGGATACGAATTGCTTCAGCAGTAGCTTCGTCATAAATCTCTGCAATACATGCACGAATTCCAGCACAAACTTCTTCCGCCTGTTCTGTTGTAGCTGTCTTACCTGTTCCGATAGCCCAGATTGGCTCATAAGCGATAACTGCTGTCTTAGCCTGATCTGCTGTTACATTCAGGAATCCAACCTTAACCTGCTGACGGATGAAATCCATAGTTACGCCCTGCTCTCTCTGTTCTAATGTCTCGCCACAGCACATAATTGGTGTGATACCATGCTCAAATGCTTTTAACATCTTTTTATTGACTGTCTCATTTGTCTCTGCAAAATATTCTCTTCTTTCAGAATGTCCAAGAACAACATACTTGACACCTGCATCTGTAAGCATTGCTGGAGCAATCTCTCCTGTGTATGCACCTTTTTCTTCAAAATACATATTCTCAGCACCGACCTGAATATTAGAACCTTTACAAGCCTCTACTACAGGGATAATATCAATTGCCGGTACACAAAATACCACATCAACATCTTCACTTGCTACTAATGGTTTTAACTCTTCAACTAATGCAACTGCCTCACTTGGAGTTTTGTTCATTTTCCAGTTGCCTGCTACAATTTTTCTTCTTGCCATTTTCATTCTTCCTCCGAAATTATAAAAATATACATATTCACTAAGTCGCCTTCGGCCTACTTATCATTTGCTGCTGCTACACCTGGCAGTTCTTTTCCTTCCAGGAATTCAAGAGATGCACCACCGCCGGTAGAAATGTGGGTCATCTTATCACCATAACCAAGCTGATTAACTGCAGCTGCAGAATCACCGCCACCAATAATAGTCACTGCATCTGTCTCAGCAAGTGCTTTTGCAACTGCTTCTGTACCGTGTGCAAAATTCGGCATCTCAAAGCAGCCCATTGGTCCATTCCATACAACCGTCTTAGCATCATGTACAGCTTCACTGAAAATCTGCGCTGTCTCAGGTCCGATATCAAGACCTTCCCATCCGTCTGGGATTTCACCACGCTGTACTACTTTAGTATTTGCATCATTGGAGAAATCATCAGCGATAATGTTGTCTACAGGAAGCAGCAATTTTACGCCTTTTTCTTCTGCCTTTTTCAACATATTCAATGCATATTCACAATAATCTTCCTCAAGAAGAGAATTACCTACATTTCCGCCTAATGCTTTACTAAACGTATAGGACATTCCGCCACCGATGATCAATGTATCTACTTTATCAAGAAGGTTCTCGATAACTGAAATTTTGCTGGACACCTTAGCGCCGCCAAGTATGGCAACAAATGGTCTCTCCGGATTATTAACAGCATTTCCAAGGAAATCAATCTCTTTCTGCATTAAGTAACCTACAACTGCTGTATCCACAAACTTTGTAACACCTACATTAGAGCAGTGTGCACGATGTGCGGTTCCGAATGCATCATTAACAAATACATCACAAAGAGAAGCCAGATCTTTGCTGAAAGCATCACCATTCTTTGTCTCTTCTGCTCTATAACGTGTATTTTCAAGAAGAATTACATCTCCGTCTTTCATAGCTTCAACTGCGGCTTTTGCATTAGGGCCGACAACTTCTGGATCTGCTGCAAATTTCACTTCCTGTCCAAGTAATTCAGACAAGCGGACAGCAACTGGTGCAAGAGATAATTCCGGTTTTGGCTCTCCCTTTGGCTTTCCAAGGTGAGAACAAAGAATAATCTTTCCACCGTCTGCGATTAACTTTTTAATTGTAGGAAGTGCGGCAACAAGACGATTCTCATCTGTAATCTTTCCATCAATAAGCGGTACGTTAAAGTCACATCTTACAAGTACTTTCTGTCCCTTTACATTAATATCGTCTACTGATTTTTTATTAAGCATATGATTTGCCTCCTCAGTTATATTTTAAGGTAACACACCTTAATATTTTCAAAACAACTATTGTAAAAAAGGGTCCGGTCCAATATAAGACCGGACCCTGTGTGAGTCTTAATATTCTGAAATTATGCTAATTCAGAGAAGTATTTGATTGTTCTTACCATCTGGCTTGTGTAAGAATTTTCATTGTCATACCAAGATACAACCTGAACTTCTGTTGTTCCATTGTCTAATGGGCATACCATTGTCTGAGTAGCATCGAATAAAGAACCAAATCTCATTCCTACGATATCACTGGATACGATTTCATCAGTATTGTATCCGAAAGATTCGTTAGATGCTGCTTTCATAGCTGCGTTGATCTCATCAACTGTTACATTTCCTTCAACAACTGCTGTTAAGATTGTTGTAGAACCTGTTGGAGTTGGAACACGCTGAGCAGATCCGATTAATTTACCATTTAATTCTGGGATAACTAATCCGATAGCTTTTGCTGCACCTGTGCTGTTTGGTACAATATTAACTGCTGCAGCACGAGATCTTCTTAAGTCACCTTTTCTCTGTGGTCCGTCAAGTGTCATCTGATCACCTGTGTAAGCATGAATTGTGCACATGATACCAGATTTGATTGGTGCAAGATCATTCAATGCTTTTGCCATTGGTGCAAGGCAGTTTGTTGTACAAGAAGCTGCAGAAATAACTGTATCTTCAGCTGTCAATGTATCATGGTTTACATTATATACAATTGTTGGCAGGTCATTTCCAGCTGGTGCGGAAATAACAACTTTTCTTGCTCCTGCTTTTACATGTGCAGAAGCTTTTTCTTTTGATGTATAGAATCCTGTACATTCAAGAACAACGTCTACTCCGATTTCTCCCCAAGGAAGTTCTTCAGCGTTAGCTTTTGCGTAGATCTTGATTTCTTTTCCATCAACGATGATAGAATCATCTGTTGCTTCTACCTTATCAGCCAAAGCATATTTACCCTGTGAAGAGTCATATTTTAATAAATGTGCAAGCATCTTAGGAGATGTTAAGTCGTTGATTGCTACAACTTCATATCCCTCTGCTCCAAACATCTGTCTGAATGCAAGACGTCCAATACGTCCGAATCCATTAATCGCTACTTTTACTGCCATGATTAATTCCTCCTAAAGTTTGTTTATTAACTGGTTACGCAGTCTAATATTGTGAACTCTTCAACATCTCATCCCAATGACTTTGTTAAAGATTCCTCAACTAGAAATAATTGTACTAAATCTGATACAAAAATTCAAGTGGTTTTCCTTCGCTTTTCCTATTTTTATGGAAGTTGCTTAAAATGAGGCTTTCGTTCAGAAAATTCTGTATAATATTTAAAACCACAATCTTTTAAAATACCAGAAACCTTATCAAAATCATAAGCAATATGTTCCGGCTTGTGTCCATCTGCACCCACGGTAATGATCTCTCCACCCAGTTCTCTGTATCTTTTTAGGATATCAGAATGTGGATGCGCAAACGGCAGACCATATTTTAACCCTGACGTGTTCAATTCAATTCCTTTTCCGTGTTCAATCAGATATTTTAAGATCATATCTATTTCACCTGAAAATTTCTGGTACGAATATTCTTTTTCTCTATTCTCTCCATAACGAATCACATAATCAACATGTCCCAGTACATCAAAATCCTGACACTTCTGGATATCTTCATAAGTCTCTTCAAATGTAATTCTATACGCTTCTTCATCTGTATGATTTTGAAATAATTTTCTTGTTGCCGGATCGGATGTTTCCACCCAATGGACGGATCCAATCACAAAATCAAATGGATAACCGGATACAAATTGACGGTAGTATTCTCCCAAATGAGGGCGCAATCCGAGTTCCACTCCAATTCGCACCTCAATCTGTTCACGATATTTTTCACGAAGCGGACGTAATGTTCTAAAGTACTCTTCTGGTTCAAAGATATCTTCTGGCCCCCATTCCATATTATCTTTATCAAAATGATCTGTGATACATATTGTATTCAATCCTTTGTCAATGGCTCCCTGTATCATTTCTTCTGGTTTCGCATCGGAATCATGTGAAAAATTCGTATGCAAGTGACAATCTGATATCATTACTTTCATTCCTCTCCTATAATTGTTCCACCGCCCAGCACATATTCGCCATGATACAGTACTACAGCCTGACCAGGAGTAATCGCCCTTTGTGGTTCTTCAAACCGGCATAATATCTCATCTTCTCCCGTCTTTTCTACAGTACACCAAGCCCCACGGTGATTGTATCGTATTTTTGCCCAGACTCTTTTTTTCTCAGGGAGATCTTCTTCCGACATGAAATTTATGCGATTGGCTCTTACATAATACGACATAGACTCTTCACTGGTCCCTACTACAACTTCATTCGTTTCTGGACGTATCTCTAAAACAAACACAGGATGTCCCAGCGACAAACCAAGTCCCTTTCTCTGCCCAACCGTATAATGAACAATCCCCTTATGCTGTCCCACTACAGTACCGTCAGACAGAACAAAATTGCCCGGTAAAATCTTCACCCCGGCATTCTCTTCAATATAAGATGCATAATCTCCATCCGGCACAAAACATATATCCTGACTGTCTGGTTTATTCGCAACCTGAAGCTGTAGTTTCTGTGCCATCTCGCGAATCTCACTCTTCGAATAAGCGCCTACCGGCATTAATGTATGCGACAGTTGTTCCTGCGTCAGATTATAAAGAGCATATGTCTGATCTTTTGCATCGGTCGTAGAAGTCTTTAATGCATACCGGCCATTTGGCAATTGATCAATCCTTGCATAATGTCCCGTTGCAATATAATCAGCCCCAATATCCAGACTCCTTTTCAGAAGTGCCTCCCATTTTACATAACGGTTACAGGCAATACAAGGATTCGGTGTTCTTCCATGCAAATATTCATCTACAAAGTAATCGATGACATTCTTTTTAAATTCTTGTCTAAAATTCATGACATAATAAGGAATTTCTAGAGAAGCCGCTACTCTTCGTGCGTCTTCTACCGCACTGAGCCCACAGCAGCCTCCTTGTTCTTCCTGCACACTCTGCTCTTCTTCCTGCCAGATCTGCATCGTCACTCCTATTACATCATACCCCTGTTCTTTTAACAGCCAGGCAGCCACAGAGGAATCGACTCCTCCAGACATTCCAACTACAACTTTTTTCTTTTCCATCATGCATCCTCAGTCTAATACTCCTCTTCTTCTGCTTCTTCGCCTTCATGAATGTCTGATTTTGGCTTTTTTAACCCTTCAATCTCAATTCCATTTTTTTGTGCATAGTCCCACAATGCAGCATGAATCGCTTCTTCTGCCAATAATGAACAATGAACTTTCACCGGCGGGAGGCCATCCAGAGCTTCCATAACTGCTTTATTCGTCACTTTCATTGCTTCCTGGACAGATTTACCTTTCACCATCTCAGTAGCCATACTGCTGGTTGCTACTGCGGCACCACAGCCAAATGTTTTGAATTTTACATCGCGAATAATCTGATTTTCATCAACATCAAGATAGATTCTCATGATATCTCCACATTTTGCATTTCCAACTGTGCCAACTCCGCTGGCATTTTCTATTTCACCCACATTTCTCGGGTGTTCAAAATGATCCATTACTTTTTCTGTATACATGACATTTCTTCCTCCTATGCCTGTTCCTTTTTGATAAAATCTTCATACAATGGAGACATCTCTCTTAGATGACTCACAATTCCTTTTAATGTGTCTACCACATAGTCGATATCTTCTTTTGTGATTTCTTCACTCAAAGTCAATCTCAGAGAACCATGTGCAATTTCATGCGGCAATCCAATTGCTAATAATACATGAGACGGATCCAGAGAACCCGAAGTGCATGCTGACCCACTGGAACCGCAGATTCCCTTCATATCCAGCATAATCAAAAGAGATTCTCCCTCTACGAACTGAAAACTAAAGTTTGCGTTATTTGGAAGGCGATCCGTTCTGTGTCCATTTAATCTACAATATGGGATTTCCTTTAATACACGATCGATCAGATAATCCCGAAGTTCTACTTCTTTGTCTGTTCTTTCCTGCATCGTTGCCACAGCACGTTTTACCGCTGTTCCCAGGCCTACGATTCCCGGAACATTTTCTGTTCCGGCACGGCGCTTTCTCTCCTGCGCTCCGCCATGTACAAACGAACGAATCTTTACGCCTGTACGTATATATAAGAATCCGATTCCTTTCGGGCCATTTAATTTGTGTCCACTGGAGCTCAACATATCGATATGACATTCATCTACATTAATCGGAACCTGTCCAAACGCCTGAACTGCATCTGTATGGAACAAAATTCCATGTTCATGCGCAATCTCACCGATTTCTTTGATTGGCTGGATAGTTCCAATCTCATTGTTGGCAAACATAACCGATATTAAAATGGTTGTAGGGCGGATTGCTGCTTTCAGATCATCCAACTTGACTTTTCCATTCTCATCTACATCCAGATAGGTAACCTCAAATCCTCTTTTTTCGAGATATTCCCCTGTATGAAGAATTGCGTGATGCTCTATCTTTGTTGTAATGATATGATTGCCCTTTCCAGAATAAGCCTCTGCTGTTGCTTTTAACGCCCAGTTGTCTGATTCCGATCCGCCAGCGGTAAAATAAATCTCATTACTTTTTGCACCTAACGCCTCGGCAATAATATCTCTCTGTTGATTAATGACTTCCTTATTTCCTGCCGCGAAACTATATACACTGGAAGGATTACCAAACTTTTCAGTAAAATATGGAAGCATTGCCTCTACTACCTCCGGTGCTGTTTTCGTTGTTGCTGCATTATCCAAATAGATTAATTTATCCATGGTTTTTCCTCCATTCATACTTATTATTTATCTTGATTACATTTCGAGCTGTCACACGCTCCTGCCGGATTCAAATTCTTACTCTCTCGCACCAATTCATCCAGCATCATCTGATTCACCGTTTCGTTAATACTATCGTTGATTTTCTGCCATACGTATTTGGTAACACACCCATCGGACGCCATACACCCTTCTTCTGAATAAAACGCTGCACATTTGACAGGCTCAAGGCTGCCTTCAAGCGCCCGCAGAATATCTCCTACAGAAATCTCTGCCGCATCTTTCGCAAGTATATATCCACCAGTCGCACCCCGGATACTTTTTACCAGCCCGGCTTTTCGCAGCAATGCCACTAATTGCTCCAAATATCTCTCGGAAATATTCTGTCTTGCCGCGATACTGTTAATGGATACCGGCTCTACTTCACTATATCTGGCAAGATCTATCATTGCCCGCAGACCATACCTACCCTTGGTCGAAAGTTTCATTTTCTTCTCACCTTCTTTTAATCCCTAGTATTTTGCTAGGATTTTCATTTGTAGAATACCACCACGTACTTGTTCTGTCAAGGCATTCTTTAGAATATATTATAACAATATCTTTCCGGGGGTCTGATATGACACACAAACAAGCAATCATGAAAGGAACTTTCATCTTAACACTGACAGGATTTGCCACCCGATTCATGGGATTTTTTTACCGCATTTTTCTAAGTCATACTTTTGGCGAAGAATGCGTCGGACTATACCAACTGGTTTCTCCTATTTATACACTCTGCTTTTCACTTACCTCTGCCGGTATAGAATTAGCTTTGTCTCGCTGCGTTGCAACACGCATTGCACAAGGCCAGCCAAAAGAAGCGAGAAAGTTGCTGTACACCAGCCTCTTCCTCACCGTCACAGCTTCTTGCATTACAACATTGTTATTACAGCAAAATGCAGTTTCAATTTCACAGACATTTTTACAAGAACCTCGATGCACAGACTTGTTAATCATTCTTTCCTATGTATTTCCATTTTCATCTATCCATAGTTGTATCTGCGGATATTATTTTGGTCTAAAACAGACGAAAATTCCAGCTGTTTCACAACTTATTGAACAGACTGCAAGAATCGCAAGCGTCTATTTTATTTATCTGTACGGGGAAAGAAACGGCATTCATTTTGGTATATCACTTGCAGTTGCAGGTCTTATTGCCGGGGAGATTACTTCTTCCCTCTTTTGTCTTCGCTCGATTTACGGAAATAAAGAATTTTCAAAACTTTCTTTATTCTCTCTACAAAAATATTTTAAATATGGACGTGAACTAATCACATTATCATTACCACTGACCGGCAACCGCGTACTTCTAAATATCCTCCAAAGCATCGAAGCTGTATCTATCCCTGTCAAACTACAAACATACGGAATGTCACTGAAAGACTCTTTAAGCGCCTATGGAGTTTTGACCGGAATGGCACTGCCTTGTATCCTGTTTCCTTCGGCAATCACGAACTCCATTTCCACCATGCTTCTTCCCACTGTTGCGGAGATTCAGGCATTAAACAATCGTAAGGAACTAACGAATCTTATCAAAAAAGTATCCTATTCTTGTATTTTTCTTGGTAGTATCTGCTGCGTTGCTTTACTAGCTTTCGGAAAATGGATCGGTATTTTTTTATTCGATAGTTCTATGGCTGGAGATTTCATTATTACTCTCGCTTGGATATGCCCTTTTCTATATACAAATAACACTTTTATCAGCATTATTAATGGAATCGGAAAGACAACTTTGTCTTTTGCAATCAATTCCGTAAGCCTTAGTATCCGTATCTTCTGTGTATTTTTCTTAATTCCTGTTCTCGGTATACAAGGTTATCTGTGGGGACTCCTTGCCAGCCAGCTAAGTACTTTTTTCTTCTGTCTGCTCTATCTCAGCCACTTTTTACATAAGTCACAGACTTAGTCTGTCGTACTGCATTCGGATACGGTTGTGTTTATAGGGTCCGTAAAAACAATTGCATGAGCATTGGATTCACATAACTTTCCAGTAAAATTCCTACTGCGACAAAAAGTATCATACAGATTGTCTTGGATGCATTCCATTTGGAAGCCGGATAAGAGAAAAAATACCACAAAAGAATCATATATCCTGCAATATAAAAGAAAAAATGTGGTGTCAGCGCTACAAGACATAATACCATCCCTTTTAATCCCATTTTCAGAACAGCAGCTGCCATGATCAGACCACCTGCAAAACTTGTCCATAACAAAAATATTATTGTAAGGATCTTCCGTAATCTTCCATATCCAATAGCTACCATCAAAATAAGAGGTGTACATCTTACTCTTATGATATACCAAAGATATTCTGTAACTTCAATTTCATCCGTATTATATTGATTCAGAAAAAAATCATTTAGTATGCCCATACTTGTAATATATTCTTTTGGTACCAGATTCGCACACATAATTCCAATAAAAAAACCCAGCATACAAAGCAAGACCAAATACCTTTTGCTCTCTCGCATCTTTACAAACGTCCCTCCCTTTGCCAAGATACTTCATTATATGCCAGGCAAAAAATTATATTCTTATATACTTTGATTCATAAGCAAGAATTGCTGCAATTGTCTTAGAATCTTCAATCTTTCCTGTAAAAATCATCTCTTTTAACTCATCTAGAGTATATGCCTTCACATCAACATATTCATCTTCATCCAAATGCTGATGCGATGGTATCAAATCTTTTGCAACATAGATTTCAATCTTCTCATCACAAAATGCTACCGTTGTCCGTAATGTGAGCAGCCATTCAAGATGTTCAGACTTATATCCCGTCTCTTCTTCCAATTCCCTTTTTGAACACTCTATCCCAGGCTCATTCGGAGCATCTAACTTCCCCGCCGGGATCTCTAAAGTATGTCTTTCCAAAGCATTTCTATACTGTGTTACCATTAAGATTCTTCCGTCAGGAAGGACAGGGACAACTGCAGCCGCTCCATCATGATGAATAAAATCCCAATCTGCCGAATTACCATTTGCAAACTCCATATGATCTTTATATATCTCCAGGATTGCTCCCTGATATACTAATTCACGCCCCGTACGTCTAACTTCTTCGCTCATTCTTGCCGCCACCTTTCTTTTATCAATAAAAATCTGTTTTCTGAGATAGAAAAAGGATCAGCCGAAACTGATCCTCTTTACATTTATCTTCTACTTGGCATAGTCAGTAACACGTGACTCACGAATTACATTGACCTTAATCTGTCCAGGATATTCCAATTCATACTCAATCTGTTTAGCAATATCTCTAGCCATCAATACCATGTCTGCGTCAGATACTTGTTCTGGAACTACCATAACACGAATCTCTCTACCTGCTTGAATCGCAAAAGATTTATCAACACCCTTGAACTGGTTGGTGATATCTTCTAATTGTTTTAACCTGTTTGTATATGTTTCTAATGTTTCTCTTCTCGCACCTGGTCTTGCAGCAGATATCGTATCGGCTGCCTGTACCACGCATGCAATCAAAGTTTCCGGCTCTACATCCCCATGATGTGCTTCTACTGCATTAATAACAGTCGCAGACTCTTTGTATTTTCTACAAAGATCTACACCAATCTGAATATGTGATCCCTCCACATCATGATCTATAGATTTTCCGATATCGTGTAAAAGTCCGGCACGTTTAGCAATTCTGACATCTAAACCGATCTCACCTGCCAAAAGTCCGGCAAGCTGTGCCACTTCTACAGAATGTTTTAAAGCATTCTGTCCATAGCTTGTTCTGAATTTCATACGTCCCAAAAGTCTGATCAACTCTGGATGAATTCCATGAACACCTACTTCTAACGCAGCTGCTTCACCTTCTTCACGTATCATAGCATCCACTTCTTTTTGCGCTTTTTCTACCATCTCTTCAATTCTGGCCGGATGAATACGTCCGTCAACAATCAGTTTCTCAAGCGCAATTCTTGCGACTTCTCGTCTTATTGGATCAAAGCCTGACAATACAACCGCTTCCGGAGTATCATCAATAATCAATTCTACACCCGTCATCGTCTCTAAAGTTCGAATATTACGGCCTTCACGTCCAATAATTCTTCCTTTCATTTCGTCACTCGGAAGCTGTACAACCGAAATTGTAGTCTCCGCAACATGATCTGCTGCACATCTCTGAATAGCAGTAACAACATATTCCTTTGCCTTTTTATCTGCTTCTTCCTTAGCCTGCGCTTCAAGTTCCTTGACCATCTTTGCAGTATCATGCTTTACATCTTCTTCAACAGTTTTTAACAAATATTCTTTTGCTTGTTCGGAGGTAAGTCCTGAGATTCTTTCTAGTTCCTGTACTCTTTGCCTGCTCAGCTCTTCCACTTTCGCTTCGCGCTGTCTCAGCTGTTCTTCTTTTGCTGTAAATCCTGCTTCTCGCTTTTCAATCGCATCCGCTTTTTTGTCTAAAGCCTCTTCTTTGGAAAGGACACGCTTTTCATAACGTTGTAACTCTGCTCTGCGTTCCTTAGTCTCCTTCTCAAGTTCATTCTTGTTCCTAATAGACTCTTCTTTAATTTCCAAAAGAGACTCCTTCTTTTTTGCCTCTGCGGTTTTCACTGCATCATCAATAATTTCTCTTGCTTTGCTTTCCGCATTTCCAATCTTCGATTCTGCATTTTTCTTCAGATTAGAAACAGTCAGAAAATGACTGATGACTGCTGTTGCAATAATCAATGCAATTACTACAGCAATTAATATTCCCATCGGCACAGGAGCACCTCCTTATTTAATTTTCATTGTACAAATACAACACTTAAATTTTATACTGTTTTCACAAAGATGTCAAGCATTCCACTCAGAAACTTGTATCACTTGCCGTATGTCGTCATATCGAAAGCCTTTTCTGACCAAATACCCCATCATTTTCTGCATTTCTTTATAATCTGTTGACTTGGGATCAAACTTTTTCTTCCTGACAATTGCTTCAATCGCTGCTATAGAATCATCATCTGCATAACACTCCTCCAAAGCTGTTTCGATCAAATCTTTGGGGAGTCCTTTCTGACAAAGTGCAGCATATATTTCTTTTTTGCTCTTCTTTTCTTTACGATTTTCGATAAAACTCCTGGTGTATTCTGCATCATTAATATACCCGAATGATTTTACATATGCTATTGCTTCTTCTACAATATCCGATGGATAATCGTTCCGTAATAATTTCGTCCGAAGTTGCGACTCCGTTCTTCCCATATCATTTAATAGATGCATCGCTCTTAATTTTGCACGTTTTAGAATAATCTCCTTACGTATGCTTTGATAAGTCTTTTCTTCCAATTCACTATCTTCTGCAATATGATAGCGAGACAGTTCGCCTTTGTATAACACAAAAGCGAACTGTCCATCTACATACACTTTATATCTTGTCTTTGTAACCGGCTCAATCTTTGTAACAGTCATCTCTATTCTTCCTCTTTGGCCTTCTTTGTTCCGGTCTTTTTACTCTCTGCTGATGTCTCCGGTGTCTCCGAAGTCTCTCCTCCGATATTATAGTGAGCACGAATCTTAGCTTCTAACTCATCCATAATCTCCGGGTGTTCACTGAGATAGATCTTAGCATTTTCCCTGCCCTGGCCAATCTTATCCCCATTATACGCAAACCATGCTCCACTCTTACTTACAAGATTAATGCCGACTGCAAGGTCAAGGATATCCCCTTCTTTTGAAATTCCTTTGCCGAACATAATATCAAACTCTGCCTCTTTGAATGGCGGTGCTATCTTATTCTTTACCACCTTCACTCTCGTTCTGTTTCCGACCATCTCACCACTCTGCTTCAACGTCTCTATTCTTCTTACATCCATACGGATAGAAGCATAGAACTTCAATGCACGTCCTCCAGTAGTCGTCTCTGGATTTCCGAACATAACACCTACTTTTTCACGCAACTGGTTGATAAAAATAACAACGCAATTTGATTTACTGATTACCGGAGTCAGCTTACGCAACGCCTGTGACATTAACCTTGCCTGAAGTCCTACATGGCTGTCGCCCATATCTCCTTCAATCTCCTGACGCGGCACAAGAGCAGCAACCGAGTCAACAACGATTATATCCATGGCACCGGAACGTACCATCGTCTCCGTAATCTCAAGCGCCTGGTCTCCACTGTCCGGCTGAGAAATATATAATTCATCAATATCAACGCCTATATTCTTGGCATAAACAGGATCTAATGCATGTTCTGCATCTATGAATCCGGCAATACCGCCTCTCTTCTGTACTTCTGCAATCATATGTAATGCTACCGTAGTCTTACCACTTGACTCTGGCCCATAGATCTCAATAATACGTCCCTTCGGAACGCCACCAAGTCCAAGTGCAAGATCCAGGCTCAAAGATCCAGTTGGAATCGTCTCCACCGCAACCTGAGCTGCAGGGTCTCCGAGCTTCATAACCGTACCTTTTCCAAAATCTTTCTCTAATTTCGCAATCGCGGCATCTAATGCCCGTTTCTTATCATCACTTGCCATAATATAATCTCCTTCTTATAGGCGAACGGATGTTCGCTTTCTGATTAATATAGTATTATAAATATCCCCAAATGTCAATATGAATTTCATGAAAACACTGGAATTAAATCTTACAGACATGTATTGATCTCATAGAACAAAAGTGCCAGACTCCCTCAGAAAACAATTTAAAAATATCACACTTCTCACAATTCGTCAACAGACAGCTACACACAGCATAAAAGCTGCCACCGCTGCCTGTCCATACATACATTTATATACTTACCACCACTACTTCGCATGGCTTTAAAATCACTTTATTTTCATCAATTCCCGCCATTTTATCCTGATTAGACAACAAGACCTTTCTAATCTTTTTGTCCAGTTCTACGACCATCTCTTTCTCACCAAAATTTGCAAGAACAACCGCTGTCTTTTCCCCTGCTTTTCTTGCATACGCGAAAATCTGCTCATCTTTCTCGTACATAGGAAGAAAATTTCCATATACAAACACTTCTTTCCACTCAGAATCTTTTCGAAGGCGGATTAGTCTTTTATAATAATTCAAGACAGAATTTGGATCTTTTTCCTGATCCTCAACGTTGATCTCCCGATAATTCTCATTGACTGCAAGCCATGGTTTTCCCATAGTAAATCCCGCATTTTTCTCTGCATTCCATTGCATTGGTGTTCTGGCATTATCACGGCTGAATCGGTAACATGCATCTAATGCCTCTTCTTTTGACAGTCCTGCATCCAAGGCGACCTGATACTGATGATATGTATCAATGTCATCATAATCGTGAATATCTTCTCTTCGGCAGTTTGTCATCCCTATTTCCTGTCCCTGGTAGATAAACGGAATTCCGCGAAGCAAAATGCTTACTGTTCCCAGCATTTTCACTCCCTGTGGATTTCTTGCATGTTCCGGAAGATATCTGCTGGCTCCACGAGGTTCATCATGATTTTCAATAATATTTGCAAGAAAAACTCTGTCTTGACATTCCACCTGTGAAGAGAAAATTGCTGCTTTCCATTTTAGAAAATCAACTTCCCTGGTATCATACCATCCATTTTCACTGCTTGTCAGGATATGTGGCTGGAAATCGAACATCGTCGAGAAATATCCATCTTCCCCAACAAATTCTTCCAATTCTTCCTCTTTCATATTGAACACTTCTCCGACAGTGAAAGCATCATATTTTGCAAACGTCTCTCTCTTTAGTTCCCCAAGAAATTTGCCAATTCCATCAACCTCTTCTACCATCTTTGTCGCACGACACATACCGTCAGGTCCATCCGGTTCAAAATCTGGAAATGCAAGATCCTTTTTTATATTTATGATTGCATCAATTCGAAAGCCGCCGATTCCTTTATCCAACCACCAATTGACCATATCGAAAAGTTCTTTTCTCACCTTAGGATTCTCCCAGTTCAAATCTGGCTGTTCTTTGGCAAACATATGCAGATAATATTTGTCTGTTCCTGGAACCTTCTCCCAAGTACTTCCCCCAAAATATGAACGATAATTGCTCGGTGGATTTCCGTCTTTCCCTTTTACAAAATAAAAATATTCTGCATACTCTCCGGCCGGATCATCCAATGCTTTCTGAAACCATTCATGCTTGCTGGAACAATGATTAATAACCAGATCCATAACTATCTGAATTTCTCTTTTTTTTGCCTCTTCCAGAAGAAGATCAAATTCTTCCATCGTTCCAAATTCTTCTGCAATCTTGTAATAATCGGAAATATCATACCCCTGATCAATAAATGGAGACTGATAGATAGGAGAAATCCATATCATATCTATTCCAAGTTCTTTCAGATAATCCAATTTTCCAATAATTCCTCTTAAATCTCCTATACCATCTCCATTGCTGTCCATGAAACTTTTTGGATAAATCTGATATGCTACTTTATCATGCCACCATTTCTTCTGTATCATCACAACCTCCATCTGTACTACATCTCTTTGCAGACATCAATCCACTCTTTATAGTTACTGTATATTTCTAATTCTGGAATCGTCAATTCAATCATACTGTTACTGCTTCCTGCCGCAGGAAATACCGTTTCAAATCTTTGAAGCGCTACATCCAGATAGACTTCTACTCCTTCTTTTACAGCAAACGGACATACCCCGCCTATAGCATGTCCCACAAGAGGTTCTACCTCATCTGACTTTAGCATCTGTGCTTTACATCCAAATTGTCCTCGGTATTTTTTATTATCAATCTTACAATCTCCCGCAGTCACAATCAGAATAATCTTCTCTTTTGTCCGAAAAGACAAAGTTTTGGCAATCCTTTTGGGTTCACATCCCAGTGCCTCAGCCGCTTCTTCTACTGTTGCACTGGAATGATTTTCTTCTCTTACTCTCTCTTCCATTCCGAATTGTCGAAAATACTCTTTTACATTCTCTATTGACATCGTTCTTTCCTCTTTTGCATTTTATTTTTACATCTGTCGTCCATTATAACGCAAAGTATTTTTTCTGTACAGCCAAACTATTCTTTTACATGCTGGCGCACTTTAATATCCAACACATACACCATTTAAACGTTCTTTTCTCAATACTTTCATCTGCTATTACATCATAAGAGGCAATTTCCTCCCCTTCCAGAATATATCTGACAATCCCAAGTGTTTCCCCTTTTACCACAGGCGCTTCCACGGAAGATTCCACTTCTGTTTGAACTTTCACTTGTTCATCATCTCGTAATAAAACCGGAATATCTTCTTTTCCATCTACATGCGCTTCAATCTGTATATTTGATTCAAATGGACTCTGCTTTCTTACTCCATTCGTAACAAAAACATCCGGGATCGACACTTCCTGCCATACATTTCGATACTCATATTCATTCAGCCCATACTCCATAAGCGCTCTGGTATCCTCCCATTTATAACTTTTATGATTTGGCCATCCACATGCTAAAAGTGCTACAATAAAAGTTTTTCCATTTTGCCTGAGTCCTCCCACGTAGCAATATCCTGCATCCGCTGTAAATCCCGTCTTTCCGGTCAGTGCACCTTCCATCATATCTAGAAATGCATTGTGATTCGTACAGGTAAAATTACGTTTTCCATCTACATCAGTAAATTGATAACTCCTTGTCTGTGTAATCTCCAAAAACTCCTCTTTCATCGGTGACTGCATCATACAATATCTCATAATCATAGCCAGATCTCTGGCTGTTGTAGAATGTGTACCTTCCTCATCAGAATCATCCAGTCCATTTGGCGTCACAAAATATGTATGGTTACACCCTAATTCTTTTGCCTTTCGATTCATTCGATCAGCGAAAGACTCCACAGAGCCTGCTATTCCCTCCGCAATCGCTACAGCACTATCGTTATGTGATTCCAACATCAGTGAATATAAGAGATCTTTCAGATAGTATCTTTCCTGACTCTGCACTCCCAAATGAACTTTAGGCTGTTCGGCTGCATAATCTGATATCGTTACCATCTGATTTTTCTCCATCTCTTCCAGTGCCAATATACAAGTCATAATCTTCGTAGTACTTGCCATTGGACGAATCTGATTTTCTTCTTTTCCATACAAAACACGCCCACTGTCAGCATCCATAAGTACTGCTGACTGGGCGTGTAACTGTTTCGGCTCGTCCTTATCTTCTTCTGCTTTTGCTATAAGATTTCCAAACTGTAAAAACAAAAAAAATATCAAAAAACTACACACTAATGATTTCTTTTCCATCCATTACACCATACATTTCCATGTTATTGAAATATATGTGAACAGAAATAAGTCTATGCGCGCGATTATTAAATATCCAGTTTTAACTGAACCTCTTCTTCTGCCTCTTCCTTAAAATTCTCCATCTGTTCTGGATTCAGACTCGGCAAGTCCTCTACCGACTGAACACTGAACCTTCGCAAAAATTCTTCTGTTGTTCCAAATAAAATAGGTCTTCCAGGTGCATCCAATCTTCCACACTCACATACCAGATTATATTCCACCAGTTTATTCACCGCATGGTCTGACTTAACACCCCTGATTTTCTCAATCTCCAACTTTGTCACTGGCTGTTTATAAGCAATGATCGACAACGTTTCCAGCAAAACATCTGTCAAGACATACTTCTTTGGCTGTTTTGCGACACGGATCAGATATTCGTACATCTCTTTTTTTGTACACATCTGAAATGCATCTTCCAATTCGATAATACGTATTCCTCGGTCTTCGGATTCATATTTATCCATCATTCTATGTATGATCTTACGGGTTGTATCCTCATCATGCTCAATCGCAGACGCAATCTTACTCAATTCAACAGAATCCCCCATAACAAAAAGAACAGCCTCTATAATTCCCTCTAATTTATTAATCTCCACTTCTTCCATACTACCTTTCCACTCTTAACTTTCCACTCTGGAAGTAATCATAATCTCGTCAAAAGCTTGTTCCTGCTCAATGGAGATTACTCCTTCTTTCATTAACTGCAGAATTGCCAAAAATGTAACTACAATCTGTGTCTTAGAATTCTGCTTTTCTAGGAGTTGGCGAAATCCAAATTTTCGATGCAGCTTCGCATATTCCGTAACATATTCTAGTTTATCCGGAAGGGTTACCTCTTCCTTTTCAATCTTTCCAAACTTACTGCGGACTGGATCTATTTTATCTATCTGCCTTTTCATTACATCCTGAAAAATATAGTTCAATTGAGCCAATGTAACATCTTTCAATAACAGATCTAAATCTACAGGTTCAACATATTCCATCACTTCTTCAGGAACCGTCGGTTCTTTAAACATCAGCTGTTCACCTTCAACCTGACGGTCCCGCAATTCGTAAGACATATATTTATACATTTTGTATTCTAGCAACTGTTCTACCAGTTCCTGCCGCGGATCCTCTTCTTCGCCTTCTTCGTTCACTTCTTTCGGCAGAAGCATTCGGCATTTTATGTCAAGCAAGGTCGCTGCCATTACAAGGAATTCGCTCATTACATTTAGATCTTCCTTTTCCATGGCCTTAATATAATCCATATACTGATTGGTGATCTCTACGATTGGAATATCGTAGATATCGATTTTATTCTTATCTATCAAATGTAAGAGCAAGTCCAACGGTCCCTCAAAGACTTGCAGCTTTACTGGAATTCCCATAAATCTCCCTCACACTTCGATTTCATTTGTCACAATTGTAATATTATACAGGATTTTCTTCGTTTGTACAAGTATTCCGCTTACAGTTCTGTATGAGGCTTGCCAAAATTCAAAACAATCATTTCCGCTGGATTCATAATACGAATTGGAATGGAATGAACTCCCAACCCTTTACTGACAACCGTCGTCACATCGTCTTCTTGATAGATTCCTCCAGAATATTTTGGAAATATATGGAAATTAGGTGCAATCACACCACCAATCCCTGGAATACGTACAATTCCTCCATGCAAATGCCCAGACAAAATCAAATCTGCCCCCCATTCTTTATACGTATTTACATAAGATGGGTTATGCGCCAAAAGGATCTGATATCCCTGACCAGCTCTCCCTATTCTATCTTCCAGCACCTGTTTCGAGAGTGGCCTCGTTCCAAAATGTCGATATCCATACAACGGTATTTCCAATCCTGTAATGTGAATTTCTATCCCACACCAGCAGAATCGCACAGATTCATTTTCTAAAAACCGAATTCCCGCCTGTAAAAGCTGACTTTGATACTCTTCATAAGACTGTTCATATTCTTCAGGAAGTTCCTTCAACTTCTGTTCATGATTTCCATTGACATAATATACTTCACACAAATCTGGAAGCCGGGATAAGAATTCAACTGTATGCACATAAGAATTCCCATTTTTTCTCACCAGCATATCTCCACCAATCAGTATCAGATCCGGACGAGCGTTCTGAATTGCTGAAAAAAGCTTCTCATTATCCTTTCCATAACTGTAATTGTGAAGATCACTAAGAAATACAATTCTTTTTTCTTCAGAAAGTCCTTCAAGTTTAGGGTTCTCAATCGTGTATTCCGTAACTCGAAATGTATAAAGTTCACGGATATTTTCAACCAAGGCCAACAAAATAATCAGCCCAAAAATCATCACTAATATCTTCAATTATTTCTCTCCTTTTTTATCTTGGATAATTATATAATTAATCCAATGATTTTGCAATTGCATAGGGGAATTTAGATGAGTTAGTTGGTGATTGGAAGGTGTACGGCGAGAGGATGGATTGGATGGTTGCCATTGCGGAGTCCTTCGCTAAGAATCCATAACAGGAAAAGAAGCAGATATTTTGTAACCAGACTGATTCACCCCGAAATCTTGATGATTTCGAGGCTCAGCAGCCTTCTCAGATCTGGCTTGAAGCCAGATCTTCGCACAAAATATCTGCTTCTTTTACAGTAACGGATTCTAGCGCTTGTCCAACGAACGGCAACCATCCAATCCATCTTCTCGCCTGACATCCCCCAAATCCGCAACTTCCTCATCCGGGAGAATTCCTGCGCGTCATGCAGAGCGAACGATCATAGTAAAGATATTGTCAAAAAACTGGCAGAATAACTAACTGAATCTTCCATTGAAATAATGATGAATAGTATAAAAACATCGCTCCCCATTGCGCTTCACGCTAGGAATTCCCACCAGATGAGTTTGTTCAGTAATTGGGAATGTCAGGCGCAAGGGAGTTGGATCGGTTGGTCTGTATCCGTTTATCCAAGCACTAGAATCCGTTACAGAAAAAAGAACTGCAATTCCGTGTGAGAATTTGGTTACAGACCAAATTCGAAAGGACTGCTGAATCGAGAAATTATCC
>NZ_JBDOHT010000011.1:0-110799 GCF_039832125.1 Dorea chungnamensis
TTATTTTAGTGTGCCGTCAAGGGTGGCGTACACTGCCGAAAACTAACATATCTGCAATTTTCAAGGTTCCAATGGAGCCATTTTTTCAGCTCCAATTTTTCATAGGCTACTTTACACTACCTACAAAACTTACCACTTCCAGTTTGTCTCCATCTTTCAGTGTAACGGCAGCATAATTCTTCTTAGGAAGAATCTCGCCGTTCATCTCTACGGCAATCCGTTCGATCCGATACTGGTTCTGAGCCAGATATTCGGCAACGGTGATAGGCTTTTCCAGTGAAACAGCCTGTCCATTTACTGTGATCATGTGTGTCTCCTTTCCCGGCAGTCATAAGTGATCAGATATAAAAAAGAGTTCACAAAGTAATACACCCGTGGTGGTGCACCCCTTCATGAACTCTCGCTCACTCTCAACTTTACCGTATTCTGTTTTTAAGATAAGGCCTTCTGTATAAAAAAAGAGAGATACCAAAGCATCTCCCGCATTTTTATTCGATACGTTCCTACGTTGGCATTATCCAAATCAGGTATATGGGTCGAAGTTCTCAACTTCCTCTCAGCCTAGTACATAAGCTCCCCGTTTCTGTTTACAGGAATTAGTATAGGAAAATATGAAAAAAAAGTCAACCAATTTTGTAAAAATAATGATTTTACATAGATTTAACAATTCCCCGATTCTGTTTTTACAAAAGAAGAGTACGCTGAATAACGTAAAATAGGAGGAAACAAGCATGAGAGTAAAAAAATTCTTATTAGTTTTACTTGCAGCAAGTATTGTGATCGGCAGCACTGCCTGTCAGGACAGCAGTGAGTCTCAGGATACTGTAAAAGTAGAGGGGCTGGATGAACTGGGAGAGATACAGGTGATCTCCAGAGAAGAAGGTTCCGGTACAAGGAGTACATTTGCGCAGCTTGCAGATTTTCAGGCAGAATCAGAAGATCAGGCGGATCAGACGCGGACGGATGCACAGATTGCCGGTAATGCAGAAGAAGTGATAGATATGGTAAGCGATGATGATGCGGCAATTGGCTATGTATCAGAGGGCTCGATACAGGAAGCAGAAGGGATGAAGCAATTGAAAGTGGAAGGAATTGCGGCAGATGCCGGAGATAAAAAGTATCCTCTGAGCCGTTCCTTTTATCTGACATATGTAGGAGAGCTAAACGAGGTAGAAGAGGATTTCCTGACTTATATCCACGGTGCAGGGCAGGAGATTGTAGGGGAGAATTATGAAACGGTAGCGAAGAGCAGTACGTTTCTGTCGAATAAGGCCGGCGGAACGATTACCATAAATGGATCTACTTCTGTTGCACCACTTATGGAAGAACTGGCAGAAGCCTATATGTTGATTAATCCAAATGCAAAGATTGAGATTGAACAGTCTGATTCTACAGAAGGATTGAATCAGGCGATGTCCGGAAAGTGTGATTTTGGAATGGCCTCCAGAGACTTAAAAGATTATGAGGCAGAATTACTTGATTATGAAATCATTGCCAATGACAATATTGCAGTCATTGTAAATGAACAAAATCCACTGGAAGATATATCATTGGACACATTAAAGAAAATCTATACCGGTGATATCAATGAGTGGAAAGAGTTAAATGAAGCTGGATAGAGTATGAATAATTAGAAAACGTTCCTATAGATTCAAATACAAGTTCATAAGATAGAAGGAGATTAAGATGGATAGTAAAGTACAGATAGTCTTTGGCCTGTTAGGCGGACTGGCAATATTTATTTATGGGATGAATATGATGAGCGAATGCCTCCAGAAAGCGGCAGGAGAGAAGATGAAAAGCATTCTTGCAATGCTTACGAAGAACCCGGTGCTTGGAGTGTTAGCCGGAGCATTGACAACAGCGGTACTTCAGAGCAGTAGTGCGACAACAGTCATGGCAATTGGATTCGTCAGCGCAGGGCTTATGAATCTGCCACAGGCAATCTCAATTATTCTTGGTGCCAATATCGGAACCACAATGACAGCGCAGATCATTGCATTTAAGATCAGCGATTACATATATGTAATTATCTTTCTCGGATTTATTATTTCCTTTATTGCAAAATCAGAAAAAGCAAAAAGCATTGGCCAGACTCTTTTTGCATTTGGTCTGTTATTCCTCGGAATTGAGACCATGGGAGATGTCATGAAACCACTTGCATCCAGTCCGGTATTTACCGATATGATCGGAAAGGTTGCAGATATCCCGATTCTTGGCGTTGCAGTGGGTACTCTGATGACATTAGTCGTGCAGAGTAGCAGTGCCACGATTGCGGTACTTCAGAACTTCGCTTCACAGGCAGGACCAGATGGAGTGACCAGTATCCTTGGCCTTACCGGTGCCATTCCGATTCTTCTTGGCGATAATATTGGTACAACAATTACGGCATTACTTGCCAGTGTAGGCCAGCCAAAAGATGCCAAGAGAACAGCGGTTGCACATTGTATCTTCAATATATCAGGATGTCTTCTGTTCATCTGGTTTATCAATCCATTTGCCAAATTTGTGCAGATGATATCTCCAAAAGGACCAGAAGTGGAAGTAATCTCCCGGCAGATTGCCAATGCACATACGACGTTTAACTGTGTAATGACATTGATCTGGATTCCGCTGATCTGGCTGATGGTCAAGATTGTAATGCGCATTGTACCGGATGGAAAGAAAGAGCTTTATGATCCGGCAGAACCGTTGTATCTGGATGAGAGACTGGTCAGCCAGCCGACAGCAGCATTACAGCTTGTTGCAAAAGAAGTGGTTCACTGCGGCGAAGTGGTCAGAACGATGCTTCAGGATACATCGAAAGCAGTAAAGAAAGAGGAAATGCCGCTTTTGGAAGATGTATTTGAAAAAGCAGCGATTGTAAGCAATCTGAATGGAAGAATTACAGAATACCTGGCAGATTTGTTCTCTGCCGGTGTACTGACAGAAGAACAGGCAACCCAGACGGCAGGAATTATGTATGTCTTAAGCGATATTGACCGTATGGGATCCTTGTGTGAGGATGTAGCAGAAGGCATTAGAGATAAGATAGAAAAGAAATACAAATATTCTAAAGATGCCATGAAAGATCTGGAGAAGATTCTGAATATGATAGAAAGTATGTATTCAGAGGCAATGCAGGCGATGACCACAGGCGATCTGGAGAATGCCAAGAAGATTCTTAAGAAGAAAGAAAAAGTGATTGAACTTGATATCAATATGAGAAAAGGCCATATGACCAGAGTTGGAAAGGGCAAATGTGCGGCCAACCTTACGGCGCCATTTAACCAGATTCTGCACAGCATTGATCGTATGAGTAATAGTTGTATGAATATTGCAGATGCAGCCCTGGGACAGGTAGATCTGAATTATTTCATTAATGTAACAGCAAATGGAGAGGAAATGAAGGCCTGATGATGATATTGGCTCTGGGAGAGACTTTAGAAAGTATCGATGAAAACCAATTAATACAGGAAAACAAACAGGCAGTATTTATCACAGATTCCCGGCATGCGAAAGAAGCCATGTCGCTTGCCGGGATGATATACGAAGGTGATATCAATCTGTCAGAAGTATGTTTTTGTAAGATCGAGACCCAACAGGAATGTCTGGCAGGGTCTCTTTGTATACCCAAATTACTGGATGTTCTGGGCAGCAGATATCGAATCCTCTTCTTCATTAATCAACGCCATATTGTGATCATCGATGATGATGACTTTGCCAGACGGCTGATCGTGAGGATTCGAAGAAGCAAGTCTAAGCAAGGGAATACCAAAGAACGATTTATCTATAATTTCATCACGCAGTTCATGAGCAGAGACCTGGAACTTCTGGGACGCTATGAGCGTCTGATTATGACAATGGAAGAAAAAGTCCTGGAAGGAAAGACCGAAGGGTTCCAGAATGAGATCATACCAATTCGCAAGGAACTCCTGACTTTGCGGGGATATTATGATGAATTGATGGATATGGGAAAGGAATTGGAAGAGAATGAAAATGGATTCTTTGCCAAGAAGCAGCTGCGCTACTTTGGAACCATCGCCGACCGTGCAGACCGACTGATGGGAAGAACGGCGCATCTTCTGGAATATGCACAACAGGTAAGAGATGCCTATCAGTCTCAGGTAGATGCCGAACAGAATAAAAATATGCAGTTTTTAACCGTGGTATCGGCCATCTTCTTCCCACTGACACTGATCACTGGATGGTTTGGAATGAACTTCAAAGACATGCCAGGCCTGGAACATGGATATCCCGGCGTCTGTGTGCTTAGTCTCATCGTAGTCGTATTCTGCATCCTGTTCTTCAAAAGAAAGAAGATGCTGTGAAGAGGGGAAATCTTGGTGGTTGGGGGCCGAATTCGAGGGGATGGGCAGATTGCTTCGATGCTTCGCTCTCATTCAACTCTTGCACCGGGATGTAAACTCTCCAAAGATTCGCGCAAAGGCGCTCTTCTCTGGAGAGCCAACATCGCGGGCAAGGATTTTCATTACGCTCCGCTTAGCCTTCTCAATCTGCCCATCTCCTCGAATTCTCCGCCAACTACCGGCAGGGATTCCCAAGAAGCGTAAGGGGCGGAATCCCTCCCCGGATGAGATGTTCCTGCGATTGAGAATGTCAGGCGCGAGGGGTGGATGGAGGGTTTGTAATCCGTCTGGACAAGCGATAGAAGCCGTTACAGAAAAAAGAGTGATAATTTTGCATGAAGATTTGGTTTCAAACCAAATCTGAAAAGGCTGCTGAGCCTCGAAATCATCAAGATTTCGGGGTGAATCAGCCTGGTTGCAAAATTATCACTCTTTTTTCTGTTAAGGATTCTTAGCGAAGGGCATCGGATTACAAACCCTCCATCCACCCCTCGCGCCGTACACTCTCAATCAAAAAACAATCTCATCCAAGATTCCCCTAGTGGATCTCACTGTGCAGCTTCTGCAGGGATTGCACCTCTCCGTTGCCATGTTCTTTTACATAGCGGATACCTTTTGCGGTGGCTCTTGCGGCGGCAATTGTAGTCATATAAGGAATCTTTGCCTTGATTGCAGCTTTTCTCAGGTAGCTGTCATCATGGATACTGTCCTTGCCGACCGGAGAGTTTACGATCAGGTCAATCTTTCCGTTGGTGATCATATCCAGAATATTCGGACGGCCTTCGTATAATTTCTTTACTTTTTCTGCCTCGATTCCGGCAGCACGAATCAGTTCATAGGTATTGCCGGTGGCAATGATCTTGAAACCGTCATCTGCGAAGCTCTGAGCAATCTCAACAACTTCTGCTTTGTCCTTGCGGTTTACAGAGATCAGAACAGTGCCTTCCAGTGGAAGCTTGGATTGTGCAGCTTCCTGAGCCTTGTAGAATGCTTCCCCATAGTAAGAAGACAGTCCTAATACTTCGCCGGTAGATCTCATCTCTGGTCCTAATACAGGATCTACTTCCTGGAACATATTGAATGGGAAGACCGCCTCTTTCACTCCATAGTATGGAATGTTTTGTTCTTTTAAATTTGCCACAGGTGATGGACGTCCGGTAAGTTCAGATGTAATAATGTCGGTGGCAAGCGGCACCATGCGGATATTGCATACTTTAGATACCAGTGGTACAGTACGGGATGCACGTGGGTTTGCTTCCAGGACGTATACTTTTCCTTTTTCAATTGCATACTGCATGTTCATCAGACCTTTGACATGCATTTCTTCTGCAATCTTTCTGGTATACTCTTTAATAGTCTGTACATTTTCTTCGGAGATGTGTACAGATGGAATGATACATGCGGAATCACCGGAATGTACGCCGGCAAGTTCAATGTGTTCCATGACAGCAGGAACGAAGGCGTGGTTACCGTCACTGATAGCATCTGCTTCGCATTCCAGTGCGTGGTTCAGGAAACGGTCGATCAGGATCGGACGGTCAGGGGTTACGCCGACGGCAGCTTTCATGTAGCCTTCCATGCTTTCAGCGTCATATACGACTTCCATTCCACGTCCGCCGAGAACGTAAGAAGGACGAACCATGACAGGGTATCCGATCTCTTCTGCAATCGCTAGTGCTTCGTCTACGGTTGTTGCCATGCCAGATTCAGGCATCGGAATCTCCAGTTTATCCATCATCTCACGGAACAGGTCACGGTCTTCGGCAAGATCAATGACAGAAGGAGAAGTTCCAAGAATCTTTACACCGTTTTTTTCAAGCTCTGAAGCAAGGTTCAGAGGAGTCTGTCCGCCGAATTGTGCGATGACGCCGACTGGCTGCTCTTTTTTGTAGATGCTTAATACATCTTCTAAGGTTAATGGTTCAAAATACAGCTTATCGGAAGTATCGTAATCTGTAGACACTGTCTCAGGGTTACAGTTTACAATAATCGTCTCAAATCCTAATTTCTTAAGAGCCAGAGATGCATGTACGCAGCAGTAGTCGAATTCGATACCCTGACCGATACGGTTTGGTCCGCCGCCAAGAATCATAATCTTTGGCTTGTCTGTCTTGACAGGATTCTTATCTTCTGCATTGTAAGTAGAGTAGTAGTAAGCACTGTCAGGAGTTCCGCTGACATGGACACCTTCCCATGCCTCTTCTACGCCAAGTTCAATGCGTCGGTTACGTACGTCTTCTTCCGGAATATCCAGAATCTGGCTTAAATATTTGTCAGAGAAACCATTTTTCTTAGCAGAAATGAGCATCTCATCAGAAGGCAGGCTTCCTTTGTGTGCAGCGAGTGCTTCCTCTTCTTCAACGAGTTCTTTCATTTGTTCAATGAAATAAGTCTTTACCTTCGTAATATCGAAGATCTCTTCAACAGTGGCACCTTTACGCAGTGCTTCGTACATAATGAAATGACGGTCACTGGAAGGAGTGATCAGCATCTGTAAGAGTTCTTCCTTACTCTTCTGGTCATAATCTTTGGCATGCCCAAGACCATAACGTCCGGTTTCCAGGCTGCGGATGGCCTTTTGGAAAGCTTCTTTGTAGTTCTTTCCAATACTCATGACTTCACCGACAGCACGCATCTGAGTACCAAGCTTGTCTTCTACACCTTTGAATTTTTCGAATGCCCAGCGGGCGAATTTAATAACAACATAGTCACCGTCTGGTACGTATTTGTCCAGAGTACCGTATTTTCCACAAGGGATATCCTTCAGAGTCAATCCACAAGCCAGCATTGCGGATACCAGAGCAATCGGGAAACCAGTTGCCTTGGAAGCCAATGCAGAAGAACGAGAAGTTCTTGGATTGATCTCGATAACTACGATTCGGTCAGTTACTGGATCATGAGCAAATTGTACATTCGTTCCGCCAATGACCTGTACAGACTCTACGATCTTATACGCCTGTTCCTGCAGCTTTTTCTGACATTCTTCTGAGATGGTAAGCATTGGAGCAGAACAGAAAGAATCTCCGGTATGCACACCCAGTGGGTCAATATTTTCAATAAAGCATACGGTGATCATATTATTGTCAGCATCGCGAACCACTTCCAGTTCAAGTTCTTCCCAGCCAAGGATGGATTCTTCCACCAGAACCTGCCCTACCAGACTGGCTTGAAGACCTCTGGCACAGACTGTTTTTAATTCTTCTTTATTATATACAAGGCCACCGCCTGCACCACCCATGGTGTAAGCCGGACGAAGAACGACCGGATATCCAAGTTCATCAGCAATATCAAGGGCCTCTTCAACACTGTAAGCGACTTCACTTCTTGCCATCTCAATACCAAGAGCATTCATAGACTTCTTGAATTCAATGCGGTCTTCCCCTCGTTCGATGGCATCTACTTGAACACCAATAACTTTTACATTATATTTATCAAGAATTCCCTCTTTAGCAAGCTCGGCACACAGATTCAGTCCAGATTGGCCTCCAAGATTAGGAAGCAGCGCATCTGGCCGTTCTTTGGCGATAATCTGTTCCAAACGTTCCACATTCAACGGCTCGATGTAAGTAACATCTGCCATCTCAGGATCTGTCATGATGGTCGCAGGATTGGAATTCACCAATACGATCTCATAGCCCAGTTTACGTAATGCTTTGCAAGCCTGTGTCCCTGAGTAATCAAATTCGCAAGCCTGTCCAATGATGATCGGTCCGGAACCGATAATAAGTACTTTGTGAATATCTGTTCTCTTTGACATTTGTTTCCTCCTCAATATGACATACTGTTTTATCTTTTTCTATTATATAGGAGAATTGAAAAAAGGAAAATGAAAATTTATAGAAAAGATGTATTTCTTGCTTTTTTATAACAAAAGTCCTATATTATTAAGAGACAAAAAAAGGAGATTAGAAAATGACATCATTATTATTAGTTGTAATATATCTGGCTTTTATCAGTCTTGGATTACCAGATGCGCTTCTGGGATCAGCATGGCCAACAATGTACCAGGAATTGGGAGCATCGGTATCCTGGGCAGGAAGTGTATCTATGATCATATCGGCAGGAACGATTATTTCAAGTCTTGCAAGTGATCGCCTGACCAGAAGACTTGGGGCGGCAAAGGTTACGACAATCAGTGTATTTATTACAGCAGTTGCTTTATTTGGCTTTTCAGTAAGCCATGCTTTCTGGATGCTGTGTCTATGGGCGATTCCTTACGGACTGGGAGCAGGAAGTGTGGATGCTGCGTTAAATAACTTTGTAGCACTTCATTATCCTGCAAGACATATGAGCTGGCTGCACTGTATGTGGGGCGTTGGTGCCAGTATAGGGCCAATCATTATGGGATGGACCATTACCGGAGGGCTTCGCTGGAATGGAGGATATCGTATTATCTCGCTGCTGCAGATTATTCTGACTGCTATATTGATAATCAGTCTTCCATTATGGAAAAAGAAATCGACAATACATTCAGGAGAAAGTACAGAATCAGAAGGGCAGTCTCTTCAACATCTGACATTTTCACAACTGCTTAAGAGAAGCGGAGTGAAAGAAGTTATGGTATGTTTTTTCTGTTATTGTGCATTAGAGACTACAACAGGAATGTGGGCTGCGAGTTATTGCACGTTAAACCGAGGAATTTCAGCAGAACAGGCAGCAAGATATGCCAGCCTGTTTTATATTGGAATTACCGTGGGAAGATTCATATGTGGTTTTATTACTTTGAAGGTGAATGACCGGAACATGATTCGAATGGGGCAGATTCTGATCGTATTAGGAGTTTTATTGGTGATCCTGCCTCTGAGCCAAGAGCTTTTACTGGCAGGGTTGGTGGTCATAGGATGTGGATGTGCACCAATCTATCCATCCATTATTCATGAAACGCCGCAGAATTTTGGAGCGGATTTGAGCCAGTCTATTATTGGCGTGCAGATGGCTTCGGCGTATACGGGTACTTGCCTGGTTCCGCCAATCTTCGGCTTAATTGCACAGTACATTGATGTTGCTTTATACCCATACTTTTTGGCTGTGATATTGGTTCTTATGATTGTGATGTCAGAAAAGCTCCATATTGCAACGAGCCGTAAAGTATAGTTATTATGATCTTGCAAGATGTAGTCAGATAGACATAAGTTGGATAAAGTTGTTAGGATAATAAGGAGAAATATTATGACATTAGAGGAAGTTCGAAAAGAAATTGATGCGATAGATTCACAGATGAAACCGCTGTTTCTGAAGCGTATGGAGTGCTCCAGACATGTGGCAGAGGCAAAAGCTAAGACTGGGGGCGATGTGTTTTCTAAGGCCAGAGAAGATGAGATTATCAATAAGCGCGCAGCCGATGTGAATGCAGAAGTTCGGGAAGAGTATGTAGCATTCTTGCAGCATCTTATGAGTGTCAGCAGAAGATATCAGTACGGGATTCTGATGGGGATGCAGGATCATGTTCTGGAAGAAGTTCTGAGAACAGCAGGTCTGGATGCAAGAGAGGAACATCATCAGGTGGAAGTTGCTTTTCGCTGCAAGCGCACCGTGGGCAATGTCAATCTGTTCTTGAATATGGCAAACCTGAATAAAATAGACATCTGTCACATGAATTTTGAGACGATAGATGATGAACAGACTGTAACGATGACGCTTTGCGGCAATGTCAGAGAAAGCAATATGAAAAGATTAATCTGCCAGATGGGAAAAGAGGCAGAAGACTTCCGAATACTAAGATTAAAATAAGAGAGAATAACAGCGAAAACCCGTTAACCTTATCGGCTAACGGGTTTCGTTGTTGTTATAGTTATCTAAAAGGAATGAGAGTAAAGTGCGGCACCTGGTATTCAATCCAAGGTGCTTTTACTTTGTGAGGGGGGAGATAGTTGATGTGTTCTTCAACTATCTGTACTAAAGTATAAAGTATAAATGTGTCTAAAGTATGTTAAATCCCTTAAAGAAATCGAAAATTTCTTAAGAAGAAATTAAATTATTATTTCCTTTTTATTCTCAGAACTTATCTTCGCTCTCTGTCGATGAACATAAGAATGAATGCCAGAAACATCATCACAGAACAACATAGAATTGCCTTTTCGTGAAAAATCTTGATAAAAGCATTTCCTATTACAGCACCGATGACAAAGCAAAAGATGATGCCATAATAAAGCAGGCCTTTTTCCAGATGCCCTTTCTCTTTTGTGTAGAAATAACTGCACAGGTTCTGAGTGGCACTTCGCAGATTGCCGATACACATGGTAGTTGCTATACCGTTTCCATGTATCTTGCGGAAACTTTCCACCTGTATTCCGCATGCCAGAGAAGTCAGACTGTTCGCCAACAGGTTCATGTTATGAGGCATAAAACTTACTGTTGCCAGGATCAGAGCTTCAAACAGTACGGAAATCTGCCTCCAGTGTAATCGGATTATTCCTTTTATCCGAACAACATCGGCCAGGGCGATTCCAATGGCAAAAGCCAATACAGGGAATAGATACCGTACGACCAGATGAAAATTGCCTTCAGAAAGAGAGACACCTAAAAGAAGCATATTTCCAGTCTGGGCATTGGCAAATACCCTGCCGCGTTCCAGGTAGGAGTAGGCGTCCATGAAACCGCCGGAAAGTGCTAATATGATTCCTAATTCTATAGATTCAGAGACTTGAAGTGCACGTTTCATAATAAAGTTCCTTTCTGGCTTGCATTGATTTCGCACCAATTATAGGAGGATTCTTTTTCCATGTCAACAAGTCCAGAAGTAAATTAGCACTTTGTATAATAATTGTCAGTTTTACAAATTCTCTTTAGCAAAATTTTAAAGGGCCAAAGGATTTCCCTGAAACTATAGCTGAAAACAGGGAATTGTGGTATGATTAATGACAAGCTGAATATTATGGAGGAAAGCGATATGGAAAAATCAAAAGTTTATTTTACCAATATGAAAGCATCGTTCAATGAGAATCTGCCACAGAAGTTAAAACGCCTGATTCGTACTGCAGGTATTGAGGAGATTGATTTTAAAGATAAATATGCGGCAATTAAGATGCATTTTGGAGAACCGGGGAATCTTGCATTTTTACGTCCAAACTATGCAGCTGTCATTGTAGATATGGTAAAGGAACTGGGAGGAAAACCATTCCTTACAGATTGTAATACTTTATATGTCGGTGGTAGAAAGAATGCACTGGATCACTTGGATTCTGCGTATCAGAATGGATTTTCTCCATTTTCTACAGGCTGTCATGTGTTGATCGCTGATGGACTGAAGGGTACAGATGAGGTACTGGTACCTGTAGACGGAGAATATGTTAAAGAAGCGAAGATTGGACGTGCAGTCATGGATGCAGATGTATTCATTACGTTGAATCATTTCAAGGGACATGAGGCTACCGGTTTTGGCGGAGCACTTAAGAATATTGGCATGGGCTGTGGATCCAGAGCTGGAAAGATGGAGATGCACAGTGCAGGAAAGCCATATGTGGAACAGGAAGAATGTGTGGGCTGCGGTAATTGTATCCGTATCTGTGCACATGATGCACCTTCTATTACAGATGGCAAGGCATCTATTAATCATGATAAGTGCGTTGGCTGTGGCAGATGTATTGGTGTCTGTCCAAAGGATGCAGTCTGTCCGGCAGGGGATGAATCCAATGATATTTTAAATAAGAAGATAGCCGAATACAGTCTGGCAGTGGTGAAGGATCGTCCACATTTTCATGTGAGTCTGGTAATTGATGTATCTCCGAACTGTGACTGTCATGCAGAAAATGATATTCCAATCGTGCCGGATGTAGGAATGTTCGCATCCTTTGACCCAGTAGCGCTGGATCGTGCCTGTGCAGATGCAGTGAATCGGATGCCGGTGATTGCCGGAAGTCAGCTGGATCAGATGCCGCATGTGCATCATGATCATTTTATTGATTCTGCACCGACTACAAACTGGAAGGTGTGTCTGGAACATGCAGAGAAGATTGGACTTGGAACACAGGAATACGAACTGATAGAGATCTAAGAATGCATTTATAAATTAGGAGGAAATATGACAAAAGCAGAATTGGCACTGGAAGTTATCGAACGTTTGAAAAAAGAATATCCGGATGCGGGATGTACTCTGGATTATGATCAGGCATGGAAGCTTCTGGTCAGTGTCCGTCTTGCGGCTCAATGTACGGATGCCCGGGTCAATGTCGTGGTAGAAGGATTGTATGAGAAATATCCGGATATAGATGCACTGGCTGCGGCAGATGTTGAGGATATCGAGAAGATTGTAAGACCCTGTGGATTGGGAAAAAGTAAGGCGAGAGATATCAGTGCCTGTATGAAGATGCTGAAAGAAGAGTACGGCGGGAAAGTCCCGAAAGACTTTAACGCATTGCTTAAGCTGCCAGGTGTAGGAAGAAAGAGTGCGAACCTTATCATGGGAGATGTGTTTGGTGAGCCTGCAATTGTAACAGATACACATTGTATCCGTCTGGTAAATCGAATCGGTCTTGTAGATGGAATAAAAGAACCGAAAAAGGTAGAGATGGCACTCTGGAAGATCATTCCGCCGGAAGAAGGCAGTGACTTCTGTCATCGTCTGGTATACCATGGGCGTGATGTCTGTACGGCACGAACCAAGCCGTATTGTGAGAAATGCTGTCTGAAAGATATCTGTGCGAAAAATGGAGTAGAGTAAGTTCATAAGAAGTGTATAGGAGGATGGTTATGGCAGATATTGTAGGAATGCTGGATGAATTACAGAATCGTGCTCTGAAAGATGAGAAACTTAAAAAGCAATTGCTTGCAACGCGGACAGAATCAGATCCGGTAGCTGCATTTTGCAGGACATGCAGGGAATTGGGATATGAGATCTATGAGATGGAACTGATCAGCGCCGGGGAGGAATTTCATGCTTCTATGAAAAGAAGTACCAATGGAGGCGGAGAGAATTCACCGATGTTGGAAAGTGAAGATGACTTCTATGAATTGTTTTTTGCAAGTCTGGAATAAAAAGAGATGGCAGGTGAATCGTAATGATTACTTGCCATCTTTCTGTCAAAGCTTATGGTTGATTCAGATTCATGCTTTTCAAAGTTTCAACAAGCTCCATATCGTCTTGTTTTAACTTGATATTTGAGCAATAATTCTTTCCCTCTGGTGTTGTGACTGTGATCTCAATCACTGTTCCTTCCATCAGAGCTTCCCTGGATACTGCGTTTATAAATAAAGGAAATTTGGGATGGTTGGCGCGGAAACGGTCAATACAGCTTTTTATTTTTTGAATCATTGCAATCTGATTGAAGTTCATATTCATGATGATTTCGCCTCCTTTGAACATATACCTATGGGGCATTATACTGGAATTGGAGGAAATAGTCAAAAGGAGAATGAATAAAAGAAAATGGAACCGATAGATATATTAAAGCAATATTTTGGATATGACACGTTCCGTGAGGGGCAGCGCCCATTGATTGATTCTGTCCTGAAGGGACGGGATGTTTTAGGAATTATGCCTACGGGAGCTGGAAAGTCGATGTGCTTTCAGATCCCAGCACTTATGATGGAAGGCATTACCCTGGTCATCTCTCCTTTGATCTCACTGATGAAGGATCAGGTCGGAGCACTGAATCAGGCAGGAGTCCATGCGGCGTTTTTGAACAGTTCGCTGACAATGGGACAATACGTGAAAGCGCTTCGCCTGGCAAAAGAAGGTCGTTATAAGATTATCTATGTAGCACCGGAACGATTGGAGACGGAAGGATTTCTTGAGTTTGCGTTATCTGAAAATGTGCATATCTCCTTCCTGGCAGTGGATGAAGCACATTGTGTCTCTCAGTGGGGGCAAGACTTCCGCCCCAGTTATCTGAAGATTATGGAATTTCTAAAGAAACTGCCATATCGTCCTGTGGTTGGAGCTTATACGGCAACTGCAACAGAAGATGTACGTGATGACATTATGGATATTCTAGAGTTGCAGAATCCATACGTGATGACGACTGGATTTGACAGAGAGAATCTGTATTTTGCAGTAAAAAAGCCGGTAGATAAGTACAAAGAACTGGTACATTATCTGAAAGACAGGGAGAAAAAGTTCTCGGGAAGCAGTGGGATCATCTACTGCCTTACCAGAAAAAATGTGGAAGACATTTGCTATAGATTGAGAAAGGAAGGATTTTCCGTTACGAGATATCATGCCGGATTAAGTGATGAGGAACGAAAAGAGAATCAGGAAGATTTTATCTATGACAGACGTCAGATTATGGTGGCAACCAATGCATTTGGTATGGGGATTGATAAGTCGGATGTGCGCTTTGTGATTCATTATAATATGCCGAAGAATATGGAGAGCTATTATCAGGAGGCGGGACGAGCCGGCAGAGATGGAGAACCGGCGGAATGCATCCTCTATTATGAACCCATGGATGTGCGTACGAATCGTTTTTTTATAGAAAATGGAGAAGATAATGAAGAGTTAGACGAATTCACACGCCAGCTTGTAAAAGAACGGGATATTGAGCGTTTGAAGCAGATGACGTTCTATTGTTTTACCTCCGAGTGCCTGCGCCATTATATATTGAAGTATTTTGGAGAGAATAGTTCGGGGTATTGTGGAAACTGTCTGAATTGTATGACTCAGTTTGAAGAGGTTGATATTACCAATGAGGCAAGAGCCATTATTCATTGTATGGATGCAAATCGAATGAACTATGGTGTTTCTACAATTATTGATATTCTGCGTGGCGCGAAGAATCAGAAGATTCTTTCCAAAGGATTGAATCAGAATCCGGAGTATGGAACTTTGTCACAGATAACAGTGGCAAGACTCAGACAGATCATACAGGAATTAATGTATCAGGGGTATCTGGAATTGTCCGGTGACCAGTATCCGGTCATTCAGACGACGAGGAAGTCAGCCGAATTCCAGCAAAATAATCGTACACTTGTGATGAAACTTGCAAAAGAAAAAGAACAAGAAGAAGTGTCAGGAAGAAAGCAGAAGAGGGGAAGCAGGAAAAAAGCCGGAGCTGCTGCTATGCTTTCGGAAAAGGATCTGGAGCTCTTTGAAACTCTTCGTGTGCTCCGCCGGGAGTTTGCCGAGGAAGAAAAGGTGCCTCCATATATGATCTTCTCGGATAAAACACTTGCCTTAATGAGTGCTGCGCATCCTGCGAATCTTGAAGAAATGCTGCGAATCAGTGGAGTGGGAGAATTCAAACTACAAAAATACGGGGAACGTTTTTTGCAAGTTATTTGCAGGTAACCAAGAATCACTGTTGAGAATTATTAATTACTATGTTGTCATATTAATGATACAGAAGAGGGTAGAGAAACATGATGGATTTACAATATGCAAAAAAGCAGTTTGAATGTTATCTGAACCATTATGACAGGGACGATGACAAGATACGGTTGAAGATTGTGCACACATATGGCGTGGTAGAATGTAGTCGCCAGATTACCCAGAGAATGGGACTGCCAGAAGAAGATAGGCAGTTGGCACAACTGATAGGCTTGCTACACGATATCGGAAGATTCGAACAGTTGAAACGATACAACAGTTTTGAACCGAATACCATGGACCACGCCAGTTTTGGTGTGCAGATATTGTTCGAAGAAGGAATGATTCGTCAGTTTGTGCAGGATAATACGTGGGATTCTATTATAAGGACGGCTATTGCAAAACATAGTGATTATAAGCTGGAAGGAATCGAAGATTCCCGAGAACTTATGCATGCCCGTATTATCCGGGATGCAGATAAGCTTGATAATTGCCGTGTCAAACTGGAAGATCCAATTGAGACCATGCTGGGAGTCTCTGCTGAAGAAGTAGGAAAGACGAAGATCAGTCCAGAAGTCATGGAACAAGTTTATAGAAAAGAATCTATTCTTTCTCAGACCAGAAAAACAAAGATGGATTACTGGGTATCTTATCTGGCATATTTTTTTGATATCAATTACGAAGCGACATTTCAGATCATAAGAGAACAAAACTATGTAGACCGCCTGATCAATAGAATCCCATATTCCAATCCTGAGACGGTGGCGAAGATGGAAGAAGTGAGGAGCATAATACATTTTTAAGAATATGTTTATAGAATTCTCTATTTCCCTGGCGTATAATTATTAACATACATGTGAGGAGGCCGTTATATGAAGTGGAAGTCTAGACAGGAAGTACAGGAAAGGGAATATGATTATGAAGTAGAACGAACTCCGGTGACTCGTTACCAGCCGGTATATACAGAAGGCCTTACAAACAGGCAGGTACAGGAGCACAGAGATGGAGGCTGGTCGAATCTGTCCGTAGATCCTCCGGCGCAGACTACTAAGGAAATTATACATGAGAATGTATTTACATATTTTAACTTGATATTTCTGGTGCTGGCAATACTACTCTGCCTGGTGGGTTCTTTTCGGAATCTTACGTTTTTACCGGTGATCATCATTAATACTTTAATAGGTATTATTCAGGAGATCCGGTCGAAGAATGTATTGGCAAAGTTGAATATGCTGAATGCACCGCATGCCAGTGTGGTACGTGAGGGTAAAGAATCAGTTGTGGATTCGGAAGAATTAGTGTTGGACGATATTGTTCTATTTAAAAGTGGCAACCAGATCTGCGCAGATGCAGTCGTTGTGGAAGGAGAAGTGCGGGTTAATGAGGCTTTGCTTACCGGCGAATCGGACGAGATTATCAAGAGATGCGGAGAGCATCTGATGTCCGGGAGCTTTGTGGTAGCCGGACAATGCCATGCCCGGCTGGAAGCAGTAGGAGTGGATTCTTATATTTCAAAATTGACGTTGGAAGCGAAAGCGATGCAAAAGGGCGAACAGTCGGAGATGATTCGTTCATTGGATAAACTGGTCAAGTGTGTGGGGGTGGCACTGATTCCAATTGGAATTGTGTTGTTCGTTCAGGGATTCTTCTTTAATGGAGAGACATTCCGCAATAGCATAACTTCCATGGTAGCGGCAGTGATTGGCATGATTCCGGAAGGATTGTATCTTTTGGCCAGTGTTGCTCTGGCTGTAAGTGCTATGCGTCTGGCGAAGAAGAAGGTGCTGCTTCATGATATGAAAAGTATTGAGACACTGGCTCGTGTAAATGTCCTGTGTGTAGATAAGACAGGAACTATTACAGAGAATTCGATGAGTGTGAAGAAGTTGGTTCCGACCCAATTATATGATAAGGAGACAACACCAGAACTGGAAAAATTGGTCGGAGACTTTGTCAAGGCCATGGGCAGTGATAACAGTACGATGGAAGCGCTGAAAGAATATTTTAAAGATGGAACCGGAGCTGTTGCAGTTCGTACAATTCCATTCACATCTGCGACGAAATACAGTGGAGTCGTGTTTGAGGAAAAATCTTACGTACTGGGAGCGCCAGAGTTTGTGCTGCGTGAGGACTATGAGACTTATCGGCTGGAGATTCAGACTTATGCAAAGCGTGGCTATCGTGTGTTGGTTTTCGGAACATATGAAGGAACGCTGGAAGGAACGAAGTTGACAGAGAAGGTTCTACCGCTGGGGTATATTCTTCTTGCCAACCCGATTCGAAAGGAAGCACCAGAGACATTTGCCTACTTTGCAGAGCAGGGAGTGGAAGTAAAGGTCATCTCTGGAGATAATCCTATGACAGTATCTGAAGTTGCAAAAGAAGCAGGTATTGAGAATGCAGAGGAATATATAGATGCAACAACGCTTACAACAGATGAAGATGTGGAGCGTGCGGTCGCAAAATATACGGTATTCGGACGGGTAACTCCTGCACAGAAGCGGCAGTTTGTACAGGCTTTAAAGAAGCAGGGCAAGACAGTCGCAATGACTGGCGATGGAGTCAATGATGTACTTGCACTTAAGGATGCGGACTGTAGTGTGGCTATGGCGTCAGGAAGCGATGCGGCAGCACAGGCATCTCAGGTGGTATTGTTAGAGTCGGATTTTTCCTGTATGCCATCCGTTGTGTTGGAAGGAAGACGTGTGGTTAATAATATTCAGCGTTCAGCAACACTGTTCCTTGTGAAGAATATCTTCTCTTTCCTGCTGTCCTTGTTCTCCGTGGTATTTATGATTACTTATCCGCTGGAACCTTCGCAGGTATCTTTGATCAGTATGTTTACGATAGGAGTTCCTGCGTTCTTCCTGGCATTGCAGCCGAATAAGGATCTTATTAAGGGTCATTTTTTGCCAAATGTAATTCTAAAGGCATTGCCGGCGGCTCTTACGGATGTTCTGGCAGTAGGTTCTCTGGTAGTATTTGGGCAGATCTTTGCAGTAGGTGCAACCGACATCTCAACAGCAGCTACGATGCTGCTTGCAATTGTCGGATTTATGATTCTGTATAGAATCTGTCAACCGTTTAATGTATTTCGAATTGTGATATGGGTAGGCTGCGTCATCGGGTTGCTGGCCTGCAGCATATTCCTGCCAGATTTATTTGCAATTACAGGAATGTCTACGAAATGTATCATGCTGTTTGTGGTATTTTCAATTGCAACAGAACCGGTGCTTCGTTATCTGACGATGTTGGTTGGTGGAATGCAGGATTTACATAAGAAGATCTTTCATAAGAAGGCATAAGAAACCGGAAAACAATAGTAGGAGATGATAGAAAATGAAGTTGCAAGTAGTGTTAGGAGATATTACCAAGAGTACCTGTGATGCAATCGCAAATGCGGCGAATACGTCTCTGCTTGGCGGAGGCGGCGTAGATGGAGCAATTCACAGGGCGGCTGGCCCAGAGCTTTTAAAAGAATGCCGGACTCTGGGTGGATGTAAGACGGGAGAAGCCAAGATTACAAAGGGCTACCGGCTTCCGGCCAGATACGTGATTCATACGCCGGGGCCAGTCTGGCATGGTGGACAGCATAACGAAGAGAGATTGCTCCATAATTGTTATGAAAATTGTCTGAAACTGGCAGTCGATGCTGGATGTAAAAGTATTGCATTTCCGTCAATCAGTACAGGAATCTATGGTTTCCCGTTAGAAAAAGCGGCACCGATTGCGGTAAGTACCATCCGCAACTTTTGCACAGAGCATCCGGAAATCGAAGTAGTGCAGATGGTGTGCTTTGATCGCAATACTCTCTCTTATTACGAAAAAGCAGTAAAAGAACAAGACATTTAGTCGAATGTGAGGAACCTAGACAGGGATGATATTACCATCCAGATCTTTCCAGATAAAAGCTCCGTCATAGATCATGTATCCATGGGCGGAGTTTCCTTTTGGAATGGATACAGAGCCAGGATTCATATAGATATAATCGCCCATGTTCTGGTTAGCCGGAATATGAGTGTGACCATTCAGCAAGATATCCCCGTCTTTTAACATCGGCGGATTCTGTGGATTGAAATGGTGCCCGTGTGTGGCGAAGATTGTCTGTCCGTCTAATTCCAGAAAGCAATAGTCAGCCAGAATCGGAAATTCCAGAACCATCTGATCCACTTCGGTATCACAATTACCCCGAACGCACAATAATTCTTGCTTCAAAGGATTCAGCATAGCAATTACTTCTTTTGGATTATAATCCTTCGGCAGATCATTTCTGGGACCATGATATAGAATATCCCCCAACAGCAATAATTTGTCTGCCTGTTCTTTCTGGTAAGCTTCTATCATTTTTTTACAATAATATGCGGAACCATGAATATCTGATGCAATCATTAATTTCATGTAAAGTACCTCTCTTTCTCATCATGTACCTTATTCTAACATAAATCATCAGAGGAGTAAAATTGGATTTCTTTCTGATATTATATATGTTAAAATAAGGATGGAGGTGGCTGAATGCTTATATTACTTGCGCTTGTGTCCATTGTGATTGTGACATGTGTATTATGTAACAAATTATCGAATAGAATGGGGGTTCCCGTGCTTCTGGCGTTTATTTTGCTTGGAGTTGCTTTTGGCTCGGATGGAATCTTTAAGATACATTTTGATGATTTTGTTTTGGTAGAGCGGGTGTGTACGATCGCGTTGATTTTTATTATGTTCTATGGTGGATTTGGCACCAATTGGAAAGAGGCAAGGGTAGTTGCGCCAAAAGCTCTTATGTTGTCTTCTTTGGGTGTTGTTATAACAGCATTTCTTGTCGGAGTATTCTGTTATCATGTGCTTCATTTCGAATGGCTGGAGAGTCTTCTGATCGGAGCGGTCTTGAGTTCTACTGATGCAGCTTCAGTATTCTCGGTGCTGCGATCCAAACAATTGAATTTAAAATATGGAACAGCATCTCTTCTTGAGTTGGAAAGTGGAAGTAATGATCCGTGGGCTTATATGTTGACGGTGCTTATTCTATCTGTGATGCGTGGAGAGAGCGGTACGCCGGTAAGTATTATGACAACAGTGCTGCAGCAAGTCTTAGTGGGACTGATTGTAGGGATGTTGATTGCTTGGATTGGTATGTGGGCGATTCGACACATTGATTTTGAAACTTCTGGTTTTGACACGATATTTGTGGTTGCGATTGCATTGATGGCGTATACATTTCCGTCTTTACTCGGCGGAAATGGTTATCTAAGTACTTACATTGTGGGACTTGTGTTGGGAAATGTAACCCTTCCGGATAAAAAACGAATGGTACATTTCTTTGACGGTGCAACAGGATTGATGCAGATGCTGGTATTCTTTTTGATGGGGTTACTTGCATTTCCATCACAAATGCCATCAATTCTGCTCCCGGCAATTGCAATATTCCTATTTCTTACGTTTATTGCAAGACCATTGGCAGTATGCCCATTGTTATCGGTTTTTCGCTCTAATCTCTCTCAGCAGTCAGTCGTTTCCTGGGCAGGGCTTCGAGGTGCGGCCTCTATCGTATTTGCAATTATGGTAACGGTGGATGATGCATATACGAAGAATGATGTGTTTCATATTGTATTCTGTGTAGTACTTCTCTCAATTGGAGTACAGGGTTCATTACTTCCTTTGATATCCAGAAGATTGCATATGATCGACAACAGTCAGGATGTCATGAAGACATTCAATGATTATGCGGAAGAATCTTCACTGCAGTTTGTAGCCTTGACGCTTGAAAAAGGGCATGAATGGATCGGCCGGCAGATACAGAGTATAATATTGCCGCCACAGATGCGGATTGCATATATCCGAAGAGGAGAAGAGCAGGTCATTCCAAGGGGAAGTACAATTCTGGAGGAAGAAGATATATTAATTATGAGTGCCGTTGAATATCAGGGGTCCCGGCCAATTGCAATGAAAGAGGTCTATGTCGACAAGAAACATAAGTGGAACAACCGGCAGTTGAATGAACTGGAACTTCCACATTCAAGAATTGTTTTGATAAAACGTAAGGGACATTCTTTTGCACCCACAGGAGAGAGCCGGATTGTGGAGGGAGATATGCTGGTACTTATAGGAGATGAGATTTAGAGGAGAGAAGAGGATGGAGCAGACAATTCAAATCCGTTATGCAGAACAGGCGGATGTTCCAGAGATTATGAAGATTATGACAACGGCCAGTCGGCTGGTCGAGGATGCAAAGTGGTACAGCATGGATGATGAAGCTTATGTAAGAAGACATATAGACCAAGAAGGTTTTGTATTAAAAGCGCTGATAGACAAAAAGACAGCAGGATTTCTTTTGGTTCGTTATCCGAAAGACGCCAAAGATAATCTGGGAGAATACTTGAATCTGACAAAACAGGAAAGCTTGATGGTCGCACATATGGAATCGGCAGCGGTACTTCCAGAATATACAGGAAGAGGAATTCAGAGACAGCTGATGTCAGCAGGAGAAGATATCGTATTGCAGCAAGGATATCGTTATCTAATGGGAACTGCCCATCCGGAAAACAGATATAGTGTGAATAATTTTCTGAAATTAGGCTACAAGATTTTGCTTGAGACTGAAAAATACGGCGGTTTGCCACGATATGTATTTTGTAAGGAAATGAACGGGCAATAAGTAGAAAAGTATGGTATACTATAAATGTAAATGATGACAGATCACGTTGAGCAAAAGGGGGTATTCCTATGACAGAAGAACTGATTAAAGAAGTAAAGCATATTCAGCAATGTCTGGTGAATAAGGATATGGAAGGCGACGAGTGGGAAGAGAAGATGGAGATTATCCGTAAGCTGGAAGATGTATCAAGTTATCTGAAAGATGCCCTTGGACGTGGCATAGAGTTCTGATGGATGACGGATCTATGATAGAAGCAATTGTGTTTGATATGGATGGTCTTCTGTTTGATTCTGAGCGAATTGTACAGCGTTCCTGGGAAGAAGCCGGCAATCAGCTCGGACTGGAACATATGGGAGAGACGATATACCATACGTTAGGGATGAATCTGGCAGGAAGAAATCATTATTTTCGCAATACAATTGCGAAGGATTTCCCGTGCGAGGAGTTTGCAAAGCAGGCAAGAATCTGGTTCTATAAGATAGTAAATGAAGAAGGTCTTCCTATGAAGAACGGTGCAAGGGAATTGCTGGAATATGGGAAGGCGAATGGGTATCGAATGGCGATAGCAACTTCTTCTCGTCGAGAGTATGCCTTAAAAAATCTGAAGGCGGCTAAGATATATGATTTTTTTGATGCTGGGGTCTTTGGTGATATGGTGCAGCATGCAAAACCGGATCCCGAGATCTACCTGAAAGCTTGTGACAGCATTGGTGCAGCTCCTGCGAACTGTATTGCGCTGGAAGATGCACCGGCAGGTATCCGTGCCGCATATGTAGCTGGCATGAAGCCAATCATGATACCGGATCTTGTAGCTCCGACACCAGAAATCGAAGCTCTCCTATATGAAACATGTGATACACTTCTGGGTGTGATCGGAATCTTGGAAAAATTGAAAAAATAGAAAAAGAATGATTAATATAAAGTAGAATAAAAAGGCAGATGCCAATGTCTGATCGATGACCATGACAAAGGTAGCTGCCTTTTATATTTGTGGAATCCAATTCCTAAGCTTTGATTAGCGTGCTTCCCAGCGGCCGGAAGCTCCACAGGGAAGAACCAGACCTGAGTGAGTGACCGGAAGCCCAATTTCCTGAGAATCTACGGTTCCATGGAATTGTTTTAATTCTGTCCCTAACATATAAGTAAGAACCGCCGGTGCAAGTCCTGTCGTATAGGAATTGACCAGAAAGAACAGCGGCTGGTCTGACAGAATCTGTGTACATAATTTAATCAGCGGATGAATAGCATCCTCGATCTTCCAGATCTCGCCTTTTGGACCGCGGCCATAAGATGGAGGATCCATGATGATTGCATCATAATGATTGCCTCTTCGAATCTCACGCTCTACAAACTTTACACAGTCATCTACCAGCCAGCGAATCGGTTTGTCAGAAAGGCCAGAAGAAGCAGCATTTTCCTTTGCCCATGCAACCATTCCTTTTGAGGCATCTACATGTGTCACACTTGCACCTGCTGCCGCTGCCGCCAACGTAGCGCCTCCGGTGTAAGCGAATAGATTCAATACCTTGATCGGACGGCCTGCATTTCGAATCTTCTCAGAAAACCAGTCCCAGTTTGCGGCCTGTTCTGGGAATAATCCAGTATGTTTAAAGCTAAATGGCTTCAGGTTGAAAGTCAGATTACCATAGTGAATCTGCCACTGCTCCGGCAGATGAAAGAATTCCCATTCGCCGCCGCCCTTCTTACTGCGGTGATAATGTCCGTTCATATGCTTCCATCCGCGTTCGGTCTTCGGAGTATCCCAGATGACCTGCGGATCCGGACGAACCAGAATATACTGTCCCCAACGTTCAAGCTTCTCCCCTTTACTGCAATCTATTACTTCATAATCTTTCCAATGGTCTGCAATCCACATAATCTATAATCCTCTCTTAATAGCAATATTGATATACAAATACATTTTGCTGTATTAGAATTTCAATAGGATTATAGCATGGGAAAAAAGAAAAGAAAAGCCGGAATTACTGTGTAGGGACTGCGTCTGCGAGATTGCCGGAGATATAGACTTTTTTATTAGTTATTTCAGATAGCTATTATTGGAATAAGGAATCTATCCGTAGAAAAAAGTGAAATAATTTGATTTTTCAGATAGAGTTTCCTGAAAGGGATTATCTATCTGCAAATTCACTTTGCACTTTTGTTTCGGGGAAGCCCTAAAAAAGAGAAAAATGCTGTATCAGATAACAGGTGTGACTTCAGCTGTTATGACTGAAAAATATGTAATAAATATGTAACGAAAGTTATGTTTTTCGGATATATGGGTACAAGGAGGTGAGAGAATGTTAGATATGGATTCCATATATAAGGAGCATGCAGAGTTCGTATATAAATATCTGCTGTCTCTGTGTCATGAAGAAGATACCGCGGAGGAACTGACCCAAGAAACATTCTGTCAGGCGGTTCAGTCTTCCTACCGGTATGACGGCAGCTGCAAGGTCTCCACCTGGCTGTGCCAGATCGCGAAGCATCTCTGGTACAGAGAATTGGAGAGAAGAAAAAAGAAAGGAACGCTCCCAATCCCGGAGACCATGGCATCCGGAGAGTATGCGTTGGATGAGAAGCTGTGCCTCAGAGAAGAAAAGATGGAATTATTCCGGAAGGTGCACATTCTGGATGAAGTATCCAAGGAAATTGTATTTCTTCGGATTACAGGTGCATTCTCATTTAAAGAGATCGGAGAATTGTTTGGGAAAAATGAAAATTGGGCGCGTGTAACATTCTACCGCGCAAAACAGAAAATTATGAAAGGGTGAAGATTATATGAAATGTGAGATTATCAGAGATTTATTTCCGAGCTATATAGACGGACTGACAAGCAAAGAAAGTAACCAGGCAATCGAGGAGCATCTGGAGGGCTGCAGAGAATGTAGGCGATATCTGGAAGAGATGCAAAGAGAGATTGCCTCTGAAGAACTGACTCAGGAGGAAAGAAAAAAAAGGCAGAAGGAAATTCAGCCTTTGAGAAAAGTACGGAAAGTGAATCTGCGAAAGATTGGTATTGCAGTCCTGATTACATCGATTATCTGCTTTGTAATATCCGGGGTCTTTGCGTTTTATTCAGAATGGGGACAGACGGCAGATTATGATGATGTAAGAATCTCTTATGAAAAAACAGGTGAGGTGGTGACAATTGGATTCCATCCAAAGAGAGAAGATATCCGTATTGATGTAGACATGGATCTGGATCTGAGTATTCAGGAAGATCAAAAAGAAAGCATCCGAATCATAAAGGCACTTGTAAGTCCGTTCAGTCGACAAATTCGTGAAGGCGGTTACTGGGGAATTACCTTTGTCGATGAAGATACTATTCTAAGTCCGAACGGAGAAGGAACTATTGATCTGAGCGGAGATGAAAAACTGGAAATACAATTCAACGACGTTACAAAGACAGTGACGATTAAAGATCTCTATACAGAAAAAGGAATAACGGACTTAGAGAACTAAATGGGTACAGGGCATTTTTCATTTGGGTACACCACATTTTGCAATTGGGGACGTAGTATTTTTGCAAAATACTACGTCCCCAATTTAACATTTATTTTACATTCTTGAGATTTCAGATTTTACATTGCGCCTTTATGATAACAACTGTGAAGAAAACAAAAAGCAAAATCAAAGGAGAAATTGAATATGAAATTGAAAAAGTTTATTGCAGTATTAGCAACAGTTGGTATGATTGCAAGTCTTGCAGTTGGTTGTGGAAGTTCTGATGCAGATTCTTCTGCAGAGGGAGAGGATGCAGCTACAGAAGAGACAGCAGAAGGTGGAGATTGGGATCCTTCTATGGATATCACAATCGTATCAAGAGAAGATGGATCTGGTACAAGAGGAGCATTTATTGAATTGTTCGGAATTGAAGAGAAGGATGAATCTGGCGAGAAGATTGATATGACAACCGAGGAAGCTCAGATTACGAACAGTACATCTGTTATGCTGACAACCGTAGCTGGAGATGATTATGCGATTGGTTATGTATCACTTGGTTCTCTTGATGACAGTGTCAAGGCAGTAAAGATTGATGGAGCAGAAGCAACAGCAGAGAACGTTAAGAGCGGTGAATACAAAGTATCAAGACCATTTAACATTGCCACAAAAGAAGGAATGGACAACGAAGTTGCAAATGATTTCATTACATTTATCATGAGTAAAGAAGGACAGCAGGTTATTTCTGATAATGGTTACATTGCTTCTGATGACGCTGAGCCATATGCAGGAACAGCTCCTTCAGGAAAAGCTGTTGTTGGTGGATCTTCATCTGTATCTCCTGTAATGGAAAAATTAATCGAAGCTTACAAAGAAGTAAATGTAAATGCTGAGATTGAACTTCAGACAACAGATTCTACAACAGGTATGACATCTACTATTGATGGAAGCTATGACATCGGTATGGCATCTCGTGAACTGAAAGACGAAGAATTAAGTGCAGGTCTCGTACCACAGGTAATTGCAACAGATGGTATCGCAGTTATCGTAAATAAAAATAATACGACAGATGAGCTGACAAGTGATCAGGTAAAAGCAATCTACACAGGTGAAGCTCTTACATGGGATGAGGTATTAGAATAATATGAAATCGAAAGCATGGACTGAAAAATTCATGCAGGGAGTGTTCTTCATTGCCGCCTGCGCTTCGGTGTTGGCGGTAGCTCTCATTTGTGTGTTTTTATTTGCAAATGGTATCCCTGCAATGAAAGAGATCGGATTTGGCAAATTTCTGACTGGAGAGATATGGAAACCGAATAATGACATATATGGAATCCTTCCGATGATTGTCGGAAGCCTCTATGTAACGGCAGGTGCGATTGTATTTGGCGTGCCGATTGGTATTTTAACAGCGGTGTTTATGGCATTTTATTGTCCAAAGCAGATCTATAAACCGTTGAAAACGGCGACAGAATTGCTGGCTGGAATTCCGTCGGTTGTATATGGATTCTTTGGACTTGTAGTATTAGTTCCATTGATTCGCAATATAGGAAGGAGTTTAAAAGAGATGGGAATCTTAAGATCTGCTGGAAATGGAAGCAGTATTCTTACCGCATCTCTTCTGCTTGGAATGATGATTCTTCCTACCATCATAGGGTTGACAGAATCCTCTCTTCGGGCAGTGCCGTCACAGTATTATGAAGGCGCAGTCGCCCTGGGGGCAACACATGAGAGAGCAATCTTTAAAGTTGTTCTTCCTGCTGCAAAGTCTGGCGTGGTTGCAGCAATTGTGCTGGGAGTAGGCCGTGCGATCGGTGAGACGATGGCCGTGATCATGGTAGCAGGAAATCAGGCAAGAATGCCGGCGGGTATATTTAAAGGAGTCAGGACACTGACAGCGAACATTGTTATCGAGATGGGATATGCAGCCGGTCTTCACAGAGAAGCACTGATAGCAACAGGTGTGGTGTTGTTCGTATTTATACTGATCATTAATTTCTGTGTAGCACTATTAAACAGGAGGAACGATCATGAGTAGTAATGAAGTTACATTTAAGCAAAAAATGAAATCATACAAAAGGACACCAGGTTCCTTTGTTGTAATGCTTCTGGTAATGCTTTCTGCAATCCTGACATTTACGGTGTTGATTTTCTTGATTGCATATATTTTGATCCATGGAGTGCCATATATAAACCCCTCCTTGTTTTCAATGAATTATACTTCTGAAAACGCATCCTTAATGCCAGCGCTGATTAATACGATTATTATGACGTTTTTATCGCTGGTGATAGCAGTACCATTTGGAATTTTTTCTGCGATATTTTTGGTGGAATATGCAAAGAGAGGAAATAAATTTGTAGAAATAATCCGATTGACTACAGAGACTTTGCAGGGAATTCCTTCTATTGTCTATGGTCTGTTCGGAATGTTGTTCTTTGTTACGACATGTGGATGGGGATTCTCCATTCTGGCGGGTGCATTTACCCTGTCTATTATGGTACTTCCACTGATCATGAGAAGTACAGAAGAGGCCCTGAAGGCAGTGCCGGATTCTTATCGGGAAGGAAGTTTTGGACTTGGCGCCGGCAAACTTCGTACAGTGTTCCGGATTGTATTGCCTTCAGCAGTGCCGGGTATTCTGGCAGGTGTGATCCTGGCAATCGGAAGAATCGTAGGTGAGACGGCGGCACTGATTTATACTGCTGGAACGGTAGCTGATTTCCCAAAGAGTGTCATGAGTTCAGGAAGAACACTGGCAGTACATATGTATAATCTTGCCAGTGAAGGATTATACATGGATCAGGCTTATGCAACAGCCGTTATCCTGCTGGTGTTAGTGGTTGGAATCAATACATTGTCTAGCGTTGTGGCGAAGAAATTAACGAAAGTATAGAGAGGAATTGTCATGAGTAAAATTAGCATAAAAAATATGGAGCTGTATTACAGTGATTTTCATGCTTTGAAAGATGTTAATCTTGAGATTGAAGCAAATAAGATTACTGCATTTATCGGCCCTTCCGGATGCGGAAAATCCACTTTGCTGAAATCCATTAACCGAATGAATGATCTGGTAGAGGGATGTCGTATTGAAGGGGAGATTCTTCTGGATGGTCAGGATATTTTCAAAGATATAGATGTGAATCTGTTGAGAAAAAGGGTAGGAATGGTTTTTCAAAAACCAAATCCATTTCCAATGAGTATCTATGATAATATCGCTTATGGCCCAAGAACACACGGAATTCATTCAAAATCTAAACTGGATGAGATTGTAGAAAAATCTCTGCGCGATGCGGCAATCTGGGATGAATGCAAAGACCGTCTGAAGACCAGTGCGCTTGGAATGTCTGGCGGACAGCAGCAGAGACTTTGCATTGCAAGAGCGCTTGCAGTACAGCCAGAAGTGCTGCTGATGGATGAGCCGACATCCGCGCTTGACCCCATCTCAACTTCCAAGATTGAAGACCTTGCGATGGAACTGAAAAAAGATTATACTATTGTCATGGTCACACATAACATGCAGCAGGCAGTGCGTGTATCTGACAATACAGCCTTCTTTTTGTTAGGAGAAGTTATAGAATACAATGATACTGAAAAATTATTCTCCATACCGGCAGATAAGAGAACAGAGGATTATATTACAGGGAGGTTTGGTTAAGATATGCGTAATAAGTTTGATATGCAGCTGCAGCATCTGAATGAACAGTTGATCCACATGGGAGAGTTATGTGAAGTTGCCATTAACCGTGCAACCACGGCATTACAGAAAGGTGATATTGAGCAGGCAAGAGAAGTACGCGAGGCAGATGAAGAGATTGACCAGATGGAGAAGGATATTGAACGTCTGTGTCTGAAGCTGTTACTACAGCAGCAGCCGGTAGCCAGAGATCTTCGCCAGATTTCGGCAGCGCTAAAGATGATCACCGATATGGAACGAATCGGAGATCAGGCATCCGATATTGCGGAAATCATTATTTCTGAAGGAAGGGTTGAGCCGACGGAGATACCAAGAATCGGTCAGATGTCTGAAGCAGCAGCTAAGATGGTCAGAGACAGTGTGACTGCTTATGTAGAGAAGAATCTCGAGCTTTCAAGAAATGTCATGGAAGCAGATGATGAAGTTGATAAGATGTTCGAGGAAAATAAGCAGGAGCTGGTGGAATTCATTGCCGAGAATAAGGGTAACCAGGGAGTAAAGGTTATAGACCTTATCATGGTGGCCAAATATCTGGAACGAATCGCAGATCATGCCACGAACATTGCGGAGTGGGTAGAATTTTCTATTACCGGAATTCATAAAGAGAGTAAGGTATAGAAAGCGTAAGGAGACAGTTTATGATATTTTGTGTAGAGGATGACAGTAATATTCGAGAATTAGTCGTATACACATTAGAGACCACGGGCTTTAAAGCGCGTGGTTTTGAAGATGGAAAGGAATTTTTGGAAGCGTTGGCGCTGGAGACACCGGAACTTGTTCTGATGGATATTATGCTTCCCGGTGAAGATGGGATAGAGTTGCTGAAAAGATTAAAAGCATCGCCGAAAACACGGGATATCCCTGTAATCATGGTGACGGCGAAGGGAGCAGAATATGATAAAGTGAAAGGACTGGATCTGGGGGCAGATGACTATGTAACGAAACCGTTTGGTATGATGGAATTGATTTCCAGAATTAAAGCGGTGCTTCGAAGGAGTCAGAAAAGTTCTAATGAGCTGCAGGATATTATTAAGGTCGGAGATATTGAGATCGATACCAAGAAACACGAAGTAACGGCGTCGGGAGAGATTGTGAATCTGACTTTGAAGGAATACGAATTGCTAAAGCGACTGATGAAGAATTCTAATATTGTGATGACTCGTGATCTTCTCCTGGAAGAAATCTGGGGTTATGATTTTGATGGCGAGACCAGAACGGTGGATGTCCATGTCAGGACCCTGCGTCAGAAGCTTGGGAAAAGTGGAGAGAGAATAGAGACAGTCCGTGGTGTGGGTTATCGTATGCGCGAATAGATGTCACTGTCCCTGTCGATATAATGATTCAGAGTGAAAGTATGTTGGAGAAGGAGCGGATGACAACAGTGAGACTAAGGAACCGAATACAGAAGAGCATGATTCTAGTCATTGCAACAACGCTTCTGATTGCTTATGCAATGACAACATTTGTAATATACCATCAGACGGTAAACGTGATGGAAGATGAACTTCAGCAGGAAGCGGATTATATCCGGGCAGCAATAGAGATATCCGGGGCAGACTATCTGCAGGAAATGGATGCGGTACGTAAGAGTACAAGAGTAACTCTGATTGACGAGGATGGACAGATCTTATATGATTCTCAGCAGGGAAAGATGGAGTTAGAGAATCATAAGAATCGGCCGGAAGTTCAGGAAGCAATGAAGTCCGGAACCGGAAAAGATGTCAGAGAATCAGATACTATGAGGCAGGAAATGTTCTATTATGCAGAACAGCTTCCTGACCACACAATCTTACGTGTGGCAAAAAGTGTGGATACTGCATTTTACACGGCAATGAAGATATTGCCGGGAATCGGAATTATTGCAATCCTGATGCTGGTATTTGCATGGGGATTATCCAGACAACAGGTAGGCAGGCTGATACGGCCGATTAATGAATTGAATCTTGAGAATCCTTTGGATCATGAGATGTATGAGGAACTGACGCCGTTACTAGAACGAATTGATGAGCAGAACAAGACCAAAGATGCAGTTGCAAATATGCGAAAAGAATTTTCTGCAAACGTATCCCACGAGTTGAAGACCCCGCTTACTTCCATATCCGGGTATGCCGAGATCATGATGAATGGCATGGTACGGCCAGAAGATACGAATAAATTCTCAGAACGCATTTATAATGAAGCTAGACGATTGATCACATTGGTAGAAGATATTATCAAGTTGTCTAAACTGGATGAGGGCGGTGTAGAACTAGAAAAAGAAGATGTTGATCTTTATGCGCTTACGCGGGAAATCGTAAGTCGGCTTGCACCACAGTCGACGAAAAGAAATGTCCATGTTGAGCTGACCGGAGAATCCGTAATCTGCCGTGGCGTTCGTCAGGTCATTGATGAGATGATTTATAATATCTGTGAAAATGCGATTAAATACAATAAAAAGGGAGGTTCAGTCAGTATCTGGGTTGGCGGTACTTTAAAGGGTAAAAAAGTTATTGTCACAGATACGGGTATTGGAATTCCGACAGACCAACAGGAACGAATCTTTGAGCGCTTCTACCGTGTAGACAAGAGCCATTCCAAAGAAACCGGAGGTACCGGACTGGGACTGTCAATTGTAAAACACGGTGCAATCTTACATGGGGCACAGATTCGTGTAGAGAGCGAAGTGGGAAAAGGAACCAAGATGGAACTCACCTTTTAGGAAGGAGGGGATGGGGGAATTTGCAAATTCCCCATCCCCTCTATTGCTATTTGAAAATAAATTAATTATAATAGGGAAAGAAGAAAAAGGGGGTTTTCAACTATGGAGATTAAAGAAGGCTATATGCCATACCTGGAGTACAAAACTTATTATCGTATTGTAGGAAAGAAAACTGGAGATAAGAAGCCATTGGTATTATTACATGGCGGACCAGGATCTACCCACAATTATTTTGAAGTGTTAGACAGACTGGCAGAGGAAGATGGACGTCAGATTGTCATGTATGATCAGATTGGATGTGGAGAATCTTATGTAGAGAATCGTCCGGATCTGTGGAATGCAGAGACATGGATTAACGAGTTGATTGCTTTAAGAGAACATCTTGGACTGGATGAAATGCACCTTTTGGGACAGTCCTGGGGTGGAATGTTGCTTTTGGATTATGTATGTAATCATAAGCCAGAAGGACTTAAGAGCCTGATTCTTTCCAGCACACTTCCGGCTTCCTGGATGTGGGGAATTGAACAGCATCGTATGATTAAGGAACTTCCGCAGGAGATGCAGGATGCAATTGAGAAAGCAACCTCTACCAATGATTACAGTGATCCGGCATATCAGGCAGCAGAGACGGAATATATGCTTCGTCATGCAGCAGGAGCTGTTACAGAGGATTCACCAGAATGTCTGCGCCGTCCGGTGAGAAAAGGCGGAGAATCTTATGTAGTGGGATGGGGCCCGAATGAATATACTCCTATGGGAACATTGAAAGATTACGATGTTACAGAACAGTTAAAAGATATCAAAGAGCCAACACTTGTGATTAATGGCGGTAATGATTTGTGTACACCATATATCGCAAAATATATGTATGACAGAATCCCGAATTCCAGATGGGAATTGTTCCGTACCTGTCGTCATATGTGTTTCGTAGAGGATAATGACAGATATGTTGAGCTTATGAAGGAATGGCTGAACGCAAATGACTAAATATTAATGCAATGAAAAAGAGGATGCGCTTTATGAAAAAGAGCATCCTCTTTATCTTGAGAGAATAATGAATGAGGCTTTATTACGATATACCACCTTCAAGATTTATTTTAGCAGATACTTTGCGAATAGACAGTGCTTTTGGGAATCCTTAACACAAATTTAGCGTGAAGCAGGAGTTATCTTGGAGGGCAGTTCATTTTCATCTTCCTGCATACGATATCCAACACCGACTTCAGTGAAAAGGTATTCTGGCTGAGATGGATTCTTTTCAATCTTACGTCGGATATTTGCCATATTTACACGAAGAATCCGATTGTTGTTATCTGTATATGGTCCCCAGATATTGGACATGATCGCCGAATAAGTCATGACTTTTCCGGAGTTTTTGGCGAGAAAGGCGACAATCTTATATTCTACCGGAGTCAGATGTATGATCTCACCATCCAGAGTAACCATTCTTTTCTCAAAATCCAGGATCAGTTCTCCGCAACGGTAAGGACGGATGTACAGAGCAGAGTTGGAATCCATCCGGTTGCTGTGGCGCAGTGAAGCACGAATCCTTGCCAGTAATTCTGATGTCCCGAATGGCTTGGTTATATAGTCATCTGCCCCCAGATCCAGAGCGGTCACTTTATCGCGTTCCCCCATTCTGGCTGAGATTACGATAATTGGGCAGCTGGTCCACTTACGTACAGAGCTGATGATCGTGTTACCGTCAATATCAGGAAGACCAAGGTCCAACAGGATGATATCCGGGCACTGTGAATTGATAATGGCAAGCCCTGCTTTTCCAGTGGCGGCAGTCGTTACCCGATAACCGTTTGCTTTGAGTGTCTTAGACATAAACTCAAGAATATTTTTCTCATCTTCAATAATCAGTATAGAATAATTTGGCGTCATGATATGGTGTCCTCCTTAGGAAGCGAAAAAGAAAATTCCGCTCCGTGTTCGTGATTGCAGGCGGTAATGGTACCGTTATGCGCCTGTACAATAGTGGCACAGATAGAAAGCCCAATTCCCATTCCACGGTGTGTGTCGGAAGTCAGAGAATTCTTGTACTGTCCTTTGAAAATATCAGGTATTGTAGTTTCGTCAATACCCGTTCCATAGTCAATAATGTGAAATGTGACCGTGGTGGGTTCTTCGGTTATATTCAATTCAATTGGACGGGTGCTGTGAGAATGCACCAGAGCATTTTCCAGAAGATTAATAATAACTTGTTCGATTAGCAATGGATCCATCGGAATCATTAGAATATTCTCGGGAGCCTGGACTTGAATAGAAGCATCGGGAATTCTTTTCTTCAGGCGGGCAATTGCTTCTGCAACAACCTCTTCTACAACTTCAATTTCTTTAATGACTTTGCTTCCGTCATCCTGAATTCTTGTGACAGACAGGAGATTTTCCACCATGTTGAGAAGCCAATGGGCGTCTTCGTTAATCGTTGTGACCAGATTCGTCTTTTCATCCGGGGTCAGATCGGATTCATTTTCTATGTAAGAAGCAGAAGAACCGATAATGCTGGTCAATGGTGTCCGAAGGTCATGCGAGATGGCACGTAACAGATTGGCACGAATTCGCTCTTTCTCTGCCTCATTCAGTTCACGTTCCCTTTCTGCAATCATTGCATCCTGTTTCTTGAGGCGAGTTGTCATTGCACTGATGGTAATCGTGATGATCAACATACAGAAAAAGGTGATTGGATATCCACTTAAAGTAAAATTTACTTCAAAATATGGAATAGTAAAAAACCAGTTGATAAATATAACACAGAATAAAGAAGAAAAAATCCCATATAGATATCCTGTGGTATATCGTGCAATTAAAATCAACGCAAGAATATAAATCAACGCAATATTAGCAGAATTATTTTTTACAAAATGAAAAAAAGAGAATGCCAGGATGGTAGCGATAATTAATAATGCCAGGGTATATAAAATATCATGCTTTATTCTTTTCATTGTTCGACATCCTTATTGTTTTTTACAGATATTGTTATTATATCACTAAACAGGCAAAACGAAAAGATTTGAAGAGGTAGGACGAAATCTAGATACATATATTAATAGTAAATGTATGGCTGGAGTCTTATTTATGAAAGAAGAAAATAAGAGAAAATGGAAGAATTATGGAGTGTTTGCAATGGTACTGCTTATTGCTCTGTCAGGTTCCTACAAGTATATTTCCAGTTACACGACCGTTTCCAGTAATGTAAATGGAAGGGAGCTTCCTATCTATTCTGTGGAGACATCGGAGAAAAAAGTAGCGTTAAGCTTTGATGCGGCCTGGGGAGATGAAGATACGCAGAAGATTCTGGACATCTTAAAAAAACACAATGTCCATGTGACTTTCTTTATGACTGGCGGATGGGTGGAAAAATATCCGGAGGATGTCATAGCAATAAAGGAAGCCGGGCATGATCTTGGAAATCACAGTGAGAACCATAAGAATATGTCGCAATTATCGAAAGAAGAGCAGAAAGAAGAGATCATGAAAGTCCATGAGAGAGTAAAAGAACTGAGGGGAGTGGAGATGCAGCTCTTCCGTCCGCCTTATGGAGATTATGATGATGAGGTGGTTCGGACTGCACAGGAATGCGGATATTATCCGATTCAGTGGTCCGTGGATAGTTTGGATTGGAAAGACTATGGAGTACAAAGTATCATAGACACCGTATTAAACCATAAAGATCTAAAAAACGGTGCTATCATTCTCTGTCATAACGGTGCAAAATATACTGCACAGGCACTGGAACAATTGCTGACAGGTTTAGAAGAACAAGGCTATCAGATCGTTCCGGTGTCAGAATTGATTTATAAAGAAGATTATCATATGGATGTGACCGGGCGTCAGATTAAAAACGATTGATGCCGTTCTGAACTTCTTCTGCCCATTTCTGAAGATTGTAGGTTCGTCCGCCGAAGAGTTTTAACAATGCTCCGGTTGGATGGTTGTCATTGGCAAAAGCGTTGGCCTCGTCGGTGTCAACATGCATTGCCAGTGCAAAATTCGGATTCACACGGACAACAACATCAGCAAAAATTAATGAACGTTCGAAACTCTCCATAATTACGAAAACTTCGTCATTATCTTTGACATTTAACTGAATAGCCTGCACAGGAGTCATATGGATATGACGCTTGGCAACAATAACACCGTGGTCGAGTTCGATGCTCCCGTTCGAGCCTTCCAGGACACAGCCAGGAGTACCGACTGTGTCACCGGACTGACGGATAACACCGGGGATACCAAGCTTGCGGGAATCTGTCATGGAGATCTCTACTTGTGTCTCGTTACGGAAAGGACCGAGTACAGCAACTTTTTCAAAGGAACCCTTTGGACCTCTGACAGCAACACGTTCTTTGCAGACGTATTGTCCAGGCTGGCTTAACTCGGCTTTAAAAGTCAGGTCACGGTCTTCTCCAAATAATATGTTAAAATCCTCGCGACACAGATGAATGTGGCGCGCACTTGTCTCAATAGGTATTGCAAGTCCCATAATTCTTTCACCTCATTCGTAGAATATCTATATTCTATCAAATATAAAATGATATTTCAATTCGCAAATGTAATATTTGCTTTTGCCAGAGAGCAAAACCTGCTATAATGAACACAGGTATATGTAATTAGAAAATGAAGGGTATATATAATGATTGAAGGAGGTATTACTATGAAAGAAATGTGGCAAAGTATAAAGGATTTTCTGGCAAGAGACTGGACCCCTGCAGAGAAAGTACTGGTAATCCTATGTGCAGTGCTGGCAGGAATTGTGTATGGATTTTTGCTGGCTCCGATTAAGAGGGGAATCAGCTGTGGCAACAATAACGGGAACTCATATGTACAGACAGATGACGGCTATTGGTTAGATGACGAAGATTAGAGCAGGATTTGCAGAATCTTGGGCATTTTGTCACGTTGACAAAGTGCCTTTTTCTATCTATAATCTAAGAAGTAAAACAAAGGCGTTTTCATCATGGCATGAGAGCGCCCATTTTTATATAAATCAGGCAGATAAGAAAAGACATCTGGAATAAGTACTTATATAATTAGGAGGAAAAAATCATGAATAATTATACGAGAAAAGATATTTTGAGAATGGTGGAAGAAGAGGATGTGGGATTTATCCGCCTGCAGTTCACAGATATCTTTGGAACAATGAAGAATGTTGCAATTACAACCAGCCAGTTGGAGAAGGCATTGGATAATCAGATTATGTTTGATGGATCTTCCATAGAAGGATTCGCAAGGATTGAAGAATCAGATATGTATCTTTATCCAGACTTGAATACTTTTGAGATCTTTCCGTGGAGACCGCAGCAGGGTAAGGTGGCGAGGCTGATCTGTGATGTATATAAGACAGATGGGACTGCTTTTGAGAGTGATCCGAGATATATCTTGAAAAAAGTTATGACGGAAGCCAGAAGCATGGGTTATGAATTTAATGTAGGACCGGAATGTGAATTTTTCCTGTTCCATACCGATGATGATGGCCGTCCGACGACTTTGTCACACGAATGTGCAAGTTACTTTGATCTGGGACCTTTAGATCTGGGAGAAAATGCAAGACGAGACATGGTATTGACTTTGGAAGATATGGACTTTGAGATTGAAGCATCCCATCACGAAGTGGCACCGGCACAGCATGAGATTGATTTCCGTTATGATGAAGCATTGGCAACCGCAGATAATATTATGACATTTAAACTGGTCGTAAAGACAATTGCAAAGCGCCACGGTCTGCATGCTACATTTATGCCAAAACCAAAATACGGAATCAATGGTTCTGGTATGCATCTGAATATGTCGTTGAGTAGAGATGGAATCAATGCATTCCAGGATACAAAGGATCCAAATGGATTGAGTAAAGAGGCATATTACTTTATTGGCGGAATCATGAAGCATATGAAGGCAATCAGTTTTATTACGAATCCAATCGTAAATTCCTATAAACGTCTGATCCCAGGATATGAAGCTCCGGTTTATATTGCGTGGTCTGCAAAGAACAGAACACCATTGATTCGGATTCCGGGAAGTCGAGGAGAAGGAACAAGAGTGGAACTTAGAAGCCCGGATCCTTCAGCAAATCCATATCTGGCTCTTGCGGTATGTCTGGCAGCAGGACTGGATGGAATTAAGCATGAGATTATGCCTCCTCACAGTATTGACTGTAATATCTATGAGATGACAGAACAGGAGAGAATGGATGCAGGAATCGAGAATCTTCCGGGAAGTCTTCTGGAAGCAGCAAAAGAATTCGAAAAAGATGCCTTTATTCAGGATGTCTTGGGAGAAGATCTGTCAAAGAAATATATTAAAGCAAAGACAAAAGAATATGAAGATTATCGTGCACAGGTTACAGAATGGGAGCTTGGCAAGTACTTACACCGCCTGTAAATACTCCTGTTGAAACACGTAGACAATTCAAAGGAAGACGGAGATAACAGGGGGTGTAAGTTTGGTTGGTATTATTGTTGTATTTCCAAATCGGGATAATGCAACGAATATTCGCAACCTGTTAGTACGAGGAGGCATGGATGTGACCGGGGTATGCACTACAGGTGCCCAGGCAATGCATTATGCAGATACTGTAGATGAAGGAATAGTGATATGTGGCTATAAGCTGAAGGATATGATGTACACGGAACTTCGTGAATATCTGCCGGATAATTTTGAGATGTTATTAATCGCGTCTCAGGAAAAATGGAGCAATGGTCTGATCGAAGGGGTTGTAGGATTGTCAATGCCGATTAAAGTATATGATCTGATCAATACGATGGAGATGATGCTTCGTTCCATAGACAGAAGGCGGAAGAAGAGAAAGTTACAGCAGAAGAACCGGAATCCAGAACAGCAGGCTTTGATTAATAAAGCTAAGGAATTGTTGATGGCGCGTAATAATATGTCAGAGGAAGAAGCGCACAGATATCTACAGAAGAGTAGTATGGACAGCGGAACGAATATGGTCGAGACAGCAGAGATGGTATTAAGCATTATGGCCGAATAGGAATAAGGAGATTAATATGAAGTTTACAAAGATGCAGGGACTGGGAAATGATTATGTCTATGTAAATTGTTTCCGGGAAAAGATTGAGAATCCTCCGGAAGTTGCGAAGTATGTGAGTGACAGACATTTCGGAATCGGATCTGATGGATTGATTATGATAAACCCGTCAGAAGTGGCAGATTTTGAGATGGAGATGTATAACGCAGATGGTTCGAGGGGCGAGATGTGTGGTAACGGAATCCGCTGTGTTGCAAAATATGTATATGATTATGGACTTACAGATAAGACAAGTATCTCTGTAGAGACCCTTGGAGGTATTAAATATCTGGATCTCACAGTAAAAGATGGAAAAGTAGCGTTGGTCAAGGTCGATATGGGCAGACCGGAATTAAAACCGGAAAATATTCCAATTATTGCAGAGGGGAACCGTGTGGTCAACGAGCCAATCGTAGTAGATCAGATGGAATATCGGATGACAGGTGTATCCATGGGAAATCCGCATGCGGTGGTATATATGGACGATGTAAAAGGACTTGATATCGAAAAAATCGGACCAAAATTCGAGAATCATGAACGTTTTCCAAAGCGAATCAACACAGAATTTGCCAGAGTCATTGACAGACAGACGGTAGAAATGCGTGTGTGGGAGAGAGGTTCCGGAGAGACACTGGCATGTGGAACCGGAGCTTGTGCAGTGGCTGTATCCAGTATCTTAAATGGACTGACCGATCATAAAGTAACGATTCAGTTATTAGGTGGAGATCTGCAGATTGAATGGGATCAGGAAGCCGACAAGGTCTATATGACAGGACCTGCAGCAACCGTATTCGATGGAGAGATTGATATTTCTGGCATTCTATAGCTTAGAATCAATGTATATGAGAAAAAGAGAAGGAGAAAGAACAATGTTTAAAGTAAACGAAGATTATTTGAAATTACCAGGAAGTTATCTTTTTTCGACGATTGGTAAGAAAGTAGCAGCTTTTCAGGAGGCAAATCCAGATAAAAGTATTATACGTCTTGGAATCGGAGATGTAACTCAGCCTTTGGCACCTGCGATCATTGATGCTTTACACAGTGCGGTAGATGAGATGGCGCATGCTGAGACTTTCCATGGATATGCACCGGATCTTGGATACGAATTCTTAAGAAGCGCTATGGCAAAAAATGATTATCAGGATAGAGGCTGTGATATTAAGGCAGATGAGATCTTTATCTCCGATGGAGCAAAATGTGATTCTGGTAATATCCAGGAAATTTTTGCAAAAGACAACAAGATTGCTGTATGTGACCCAGTATATCCAGTATATGTAGATACAAATGTAATGGCTGGACGTACAGGTACTTATGATGCAAAGACAGAGACCTGGAGCAATGTCATCTACATGCCATGTACCAAAGAGACGAACTTTGCACCGGAACTTCCAAAAGAGACACCGGATATCATCTATCTGTGCTTCCCGAATAATCCAACAGGATCAACGATTACCAAAGATCAGTTGCAGGAATGGGTTGATTATGCCAATAAAGTTGGTGCAGTTATCATCTACGATGCAGCTTATGAAGCATATATTTCCGAAGAAAATGTTCCACACAGTATCTACGAGTGTGAAGGTGCAAGAACCTGTGCGATCGAGCTTAGAAGTTTCTCGAAGAATGCAGGATTTACAGGAGTAAGACTTGGCGCAACCGTTATTCCAAAAGACGTAAAGAGTGGAGATGTGATGTTGCATTCTCTGTGGGCAAGACGTCACGGCACAAAATATAATGGAGCTCCATACATCGTACAGAAAGCCGGAGAGGCAGTATACTCAGAAGCCGGAAAAGCCCAGTTAAAAGAGCAGGTCGCTTATTATATGAAGAATGCAAAGACAATCTATGAAGGATTAAAAGGAGCTGGTTATAACGTATCTGGTGGTGTCAATGCACCATATATCTGGCTGCAGACTCCAGATGGAATGACCTCCTGGGAATTCTTTGATTATCTGCTGGAAAAAGCAAATGTAGTAGGTACTCCTGGATCAGGATTCGGTCCAAGCGGAGAAGGATACTTCAGACTGACTGCATTTGGTTCTTATGAGAATACCGTAGCAGCAATTGAGAGAATTAAGAGGATCTAGGGCGAGAAAGTCTGCAGGCTGAGAAGTCACAGCGTTAGGATGGCTCAGGATGCTTGAATGTCCGGTGCTTATCCTAACACCTGACATTCTCAAACTGTAGGAAGTTCTCGTGTGGGGAGTGCGCGCAGTGGTTTTTAGGTCGAGGAAAAAAATCGAGAAAAATGAAAAAAAGTTGAAAAAAATAAAAAAAGGGGTTGCTTTTTTTGAAAAACTTGGTATAATATAACATGTTCGCTGGAAACACATTGCGGATTGGTGTAATGGCAGCACAGCAGACTCTGACTCTGTTAGTAGAGGTTCGAGTCCTCTATCCGTAGTTCCTTGGCAGGGGCGCCGGATGTCTTCTTGTAAGATGTCCGGTTCTTTTATCGGAGTGTGGCTCAGCTTGGTAGAGCGCTACGTTCGGGACGTAGAGGTCGCGTGTTCGAATCACGTCACTCCGACTGGGACTCATGAATACCACAAAGCTTGGATTATAGGCTTTGTGGTGTTTTTTTATTCTAAATTATTTCTTGGAAAAATCAAAAAAATCATTTCTTTTCTCTTGGTACTAAAAAAGTACTAAAAATTTTATAAGAATGTATTTGGGCATCTGAATGCGATATAAATATGTCTGATGTTGCTATTTGGTTATTGTGCTTGTGACAGTTCCTGCCAATTCGTATTTGCATTTCATAAAAATAAAGAGTATCCTGATTTACTAGAGAAGAATAAAGGAAGAAAGGAGTATGAGAGATTCTATGAAGAAGTTGCAGTTCCTTACGATCATAAAGGAAGATGAATTTCGAGAATTGAAGAAGGATTTTCCGCATGATAAAGAATTATTACACAGTATCAGATCAATCCGATACTGCAAAGCAGAAGTGTATCAGGATTGTATTCTGGGAACTTTGCGAGTACCGAAAAAAAATGAAAAACGTACATCTCAGATTTCCTGTGGATTTTACATGACAGATAAAGAACTTTTTTTAATTGAGTGCAATGGGGATCTGAAACACTGGATAGAGAAAAAAGAAGAACAGTTTCAGCAGTTGAAATCGCCGGATCAGTTTCTTCTTAAGATGATGGAAGTGATGATTGAAAATGATCTTTTGTATCTGTTACATTTAGAAAAAGAGATTGAAAAGATGGAAGACCAGCTCATAAAAAATGTTCCGGATGATTTCTTTACAGTACTTACAAGGTATCGTCAAAGACTTTCGGAGTTGGATGCCTATTATGAGCAACTTACTGTGATTGGTGATCTGCTCCAGTCTCAAGATGGAATTTCTATCATCTGTAATACAGAACAGTGGAATCGTTATGCACTTCGTACAGAACGGCTGCAAAACCATGTACAGTTGCTTCGGGAGAATATACTACAGTTACGGGAATTGTACCAATCTCAGCAAGATGCACAGCAGAATAAGATTATGTGTATTCTGACGGTTGTCACAACGTTATTCCTTCCTTTGACACTTTTGACTGGATGGTATGGTATGAATTTTGTAAATATGCCAGAGCTGCAGTGGAAATACGGATATGTTGCAGTGATTTCAATTGCAGTAATAACAATTATTCTGGAACTTATTTATTTTAAAAAGAAAAAATTGTTGTAGGATAAGATTATCCGTAGAGAGTAAGAGAATTGTTTTTGAAATTAGGTATTCGTTAAAAAAGGCTGCACACAATTTTGTATGCAGCCGAATCTATATGAAGAGGTGCCTTTTTCCTCCTTGGCAATGTTATTTTTGTTATATTTTACATCCAGAAGCGATTGGAAAAGCATCCACGCATAACAGATACAATACCCTGTAGGATCAAGAAAAATCCGATTACCCAGGCCATAGCTGCAATACTTGCAAATGGATGTGTGAATGACAGAAAACCAATCACAGTCAGCAGGATTCCAAGTACTGTAAACCAGCCCCAGCCCTTTACTCCCAGTTTTTGAAGGTCGAAAGAATTAACCAGTTTGGTGATACCTGAAAAAATCAGCCACATTCCTAAAATAAAGGAAATAGTCATTGCTGTAAACCATCCATTTCCCAAAATGAATAAAGACATCAGTATGGTCAGAATGCCGTCAGCAAGAAACCAGCCAGAGCCTGCCATATAATCATGACCGGCTGCAAATATCACAATATCTATAATGCCGGAAAACATCATGGCAACTCCAAAGATAATGGGAAGACCATAAAGAATTTCTCCAGGATTCCTCAAACATCCGATCCCGATTATAATCAGAAAAATTCCGGCTAAAATCCATAATACTCTTGATGTCGTTTTACTCATATCAAAAACCTCTTTCCTGCTTGTATTTAGCTTTTAAAACAGGCAGGGGTTTTATTCCCTGCCCGTTTGAGATTAACCTTCGATGGCAATATAATGTGAGTTGTTTTCTACTGCCTTCTGCTCTTTTGGAACAGTAAAGGAAAGAATACCATTTTCAAATTTCGGATGGATGTCTTCTCTCTGAACATTATTTCCTACATAAAAGCTTCTGCTTACATTTCCGGCATAACGCTCGCGGCGGATATATTTTCCTTCCTTATCTTTTTCGTCTTTATCCAGACCTTTTGCCGCACTTACGGTTATGTAACCATTTTCAAGCTGAATCTGAATCTCGTCTTTCTTAAATCCCGGAAGATCAATGGCCACTTCGTAAGTGTTGTCTTTTTCCTTCACATCGGTCTTCATGATATGGGGAGCATGTTTCCCATACAATTTTTTATCGATGTCCGGGAAAGCAAAATCATCCAAAAAATCATCAAATAAACTTTCTCCAAAAATACTAGGCATTAACATAAGTCATATCTCCTTTCATGACATAAACTAAAGTTTGCACTATCGGAGAAACCCGAAGTGTTGATTTATGAATATCAGGAAGAGAAATCAGTTCCTCTTCCTTTGTTCTACGTGTAATATAACACACGGATTAGCACTCGTCAATAGAGAGTGCTAATAATTCTGTGAAGATTTTGTGAACTTGAATGCCATGTTTCATGGGATTGAAAAACAGCCTGTGTGTGCTTTACTTAATGGGGAAAATACGATAATAAAGAGGCGATTGTAATGAGTAAAACAAAAGAAGTACTGTTGAGTCTGTTAAAACTGGCGGCAGTTGTCTTTGTAGCTACCATACTTGGAAAGATATTTACAGGACTGGGATTTCCAGAGACTAACATTGTAGTGATGTATCTTTTGGCTGTTCTTTTGGTTGCAAGATTTACATCAGGATATCAGTATGGGATTTTATCAGCGGTAGTTTCATTACTATGTTATAATTATTTTTTTACAGAACCCTATCATACGCTTGCTGTAAATGATCCGGAGTATCTGGTTACTTTTTCAATCATGCTGACAACTTCCATTCTTACGAGTGCCCTGACAACAAAAGAAAAACTTTTAATGAAAGAGGAAAAGAAAGCCAGATTTTATATATGCTCTCCAGTAAACTGTCGGATGCTTCAGATATAGAAGCAGTTCTGAAAATCGCTGCAGAAAGTATCAGCCATCTTCTTCAGATAAATGTTGGATGTATTTATATTGGAAGACAGTCTGCACCGATCTACATTCAGCAGTCAGGAAAAGAACAGATTCACAGAGGATTGCCGGATGCAGAAGAGATTCGGAAGAAATATACAGATCTTCGGACAGAATATCTGGAAGAAGAGGACACTTATGGATATCCGGTTAATGGGAGGGAACATTTGCTGGCAGTGATAAAAATTGATAAAACTGTGAATGCGGAACAGCTGCAGGAAAAGAAAAAGCTGTTGCATTCTATCATAGAAAATGTCTCCATGGCGATGGAACGTATTGAAGTAACGGTAGAAAGAGTGCGTGACAGAGAAAATATGGAACGGGAAAGAGAACGGGCGAATCTTCTGCGTGCGATTTCCCATGATCTTCGGACGCCGTTATCAGGCATTATGGGAACTTCGGAAATGCTGATGGATATGACAGACAAAGAAGACAGACGTCAGGAACTGCTTCAAGGTATTTATCAGGATGCCGACTGGCTGAAATCTTTAGTAGAAAATATCTTAAGTCTGACCAGACTGCAGGATGGTAAAATTGTGATACATAAGGAAATGGAAGCAATCGAAGAAGTGATTGGATGTGCGGTTGCTCATGTGGAACGAATTCTCCCGGATCGTGCGATACAGGTAGAGATACCGGAAGAGTTTCGGTTAGTGCCCATGGATGCAAAGCTGATTGAGCAGGTAATTACCAATCTGTTGGACAATGCAGTAAAACACACAAGACCGCAGGAAGCCATTACTGTTTCTGCCAGTTACACAGAAGATGAACTACTGGTTTCTGTCCGAGACGAAGGAGAGGGAATTGCAGAAGCAGATGTTTCTAATTTGTTTAAAATATTTTATACGTCTAAAACCCGTTCGGCTGATGTGAAAAGAGGAATCGGGCTGGGGCTTACAATCTGTGAAACGGTGATAAATGCCCATGGAGGAACAATTACCGGACGGAACCGGACGGATAGAAAGGGAGCAGAGTTTCTCTTTACATTACCGCTTACGGAAGGAGAAAGTGAAATTGTTTAAAGAAAAAATACTGATTATAGAAGATGATGTACAGATACAGAATTTTATGGTTTATACATTGGAAAATGCAGGTTTTTCTGTGGAAGGTGTAGTGAATGGGAAAGATGGCATCTCCTATATGGTAAGGAAAAATGCAGATCTGATCTTATTGGATCTGGGCCTTCCGGATATGGATGGAATGGAAGTACTCCATAAAATCCGGGAATGGTCAGAAGTTCCTATCATTATCGTTTCTGCAAGGGATCAGGATAAAGAAAAGGCTGCGGCTTTGGATGATGGCGCGGATGACTATCTGACGAAACCTTTTTCTGCAACAGAGCTGATGGCCAGAATCCGGGTGGCACTGCGGCATTACTATCGTATGAATCATTCGGAATCAGAGGAAAGACCTGATGATACCGTATATGTAAATGGAGATCTGAAACTGGATAATGGGGCGCATATTGCCTATAAGGATGACAAGGAGATTCATCTGACCCCTTTGGAATATCAGCTGTTGCTTTTATTTATGCAGAATCCGGGAAAGGTACTTACCTACCATACGATTTTACGGAAGATATGGGGAGAAGGATACGGGGAAGATACACAGGTACTTCGTTCTGTAATGGCTTCCACCCGAAGAAAAATCGGACGGAATCCGGCAAAACCGGAGTATATAGAGACGGAAATAGGAATCGGATACCGGATGCGAGAGCATGAAGCCGTAAAAAATGGAGATGAGGAAAATGGAACAAATATTTAGGAATAGTAAATATAAGTCCATATTGGCAATTTTTTGTGCTTTTGGATGGTCATTGGCTTATCCGCTTATAAAAATCGGGTATCAGGAATTTCAAATAGCTTCAGCTGATTTGGGAGGAAAAGTCTTATTTGCCGGAATAAGATTCTTTTTTGCAGGTATGCTGGTTTCGGCATTTTGCTGTTTGAGAAAAAAGAAACTGGAATTAGAAAATAAAAATGACTTATGGTGGCTGATTTTTCTTGCTATAGTAAATGTAACCCTTCATTATATGTTTGCATATATAGGGGTGGGATATAACCCGAGTGCAAGGTTTACCATTTTGGATTCTATGGGAGGTTTTTTCTTAATTATTCTCTCAACGATTATATTTTCTGATGACAAAGTATCATTTCCTAAAATGATTGGATGTGTATTAGGGATTGCGGGAATTGTAGCAATTAATATTCAACCGGGAGCGGATTTCTTTGAAAATATTACATCTAGAGGGGACGGAATGATTCTTCTAAATGCAGGTTGTGCAGCACTCGGTGGTGTCATAACACGAGTAGCTTCAAAGAAAATGAATATGATGCAGGCAACAGGACAAAGTATGATGATAGGAGGAGCATTGCTTCTGGCAATTGGCTTGATCATAGGGACAAATAGTCCCTGGTGTGTAAATGTGAAAGGAATGATTGTATTAATAGCGTTAATCATGATTTCAGCAGTTTGTTTTGCTATTTATAATGAGCTGCTTTCGTATCATCCGATTAGTAAGATAGCAATTTTTAATGCATTGATTCCTGTTTTAGGAGTAATATTCTCAGCATTACTACTTAAAGAAGAATTGAAATGGCAATATTTTATTGCTGTAATGATGGTTGCTTGTGGTATTTATCTTGTGAATAAAAAGAGACCATAGATGCAGCTCGTTAATGTGGACTCACGACTGATCCTTCAGGTAATTATCAATATTGTAGATAATGCAGTGAAGTATACTCCTCCAGGTGGAGAGATTGTGATATCTACAAAGAAAGAAAAAAGTTTTGTCCATGTGCAGATTGCAGATACTGGAAAGGGAATTTCGGATGAAGATAAACCGCATATTTTTGAAATGTTTTATACGGCAAATAATGAAATAACAGATTCGAAACGGAGTCTGGGTCTTGGGCTTGCTCTCTGTAAATCAATTATCAATGCACATGGAGGAAGAATAACGGTCTATGACAATAAACCGAAAGGTGCCGTTTTTGATTTTACGGTGCCTGCTGAGGAGGTAGAGATTCATGAATAATTCAAATATTCTGGTGGTAGAAGATGATTTTGCTATTCGCAGTCTGATTACCACCGCTCTTGAGACGGAAAATTATAAATATCATGTAGCAAAAAATGGGAAGCAAGCGATTATCGAGGTAACAACGCAGTCACCGGAACTGATTCTTTTGGATCTGGGACTTCCTGATATAGATGGGATTGATGTGATTAAGAAAATACGTTCTTGGTCTACTGTCCCAATTACTGTGATAAGTGCCAGAAGTGAAGATAAAGATAAAATTGATGCTCTGGATGTAGGGGCTGATGATTATATTACCAAGCCATTTTCAACAGCAGAACTTCTTGCCAGAATCAGAGGAAACTATCGAAGGATTCAGTACATACAAAATAATCAGCAGGGCGGAACTCCTGTCTTTCATAATGGTAGCTTAACAATTGATTATCAAATGCAGACAGTATATGTGAAAGAGGAAGAGATTCATGTGACTCCGATTGAATATAAAATTTTATGCCTGTTGGCGAAAAACCTTGGAAGAGTGCTGACCCATACCCATATCACGAAGGAAATATGGGGAAGTTCTCTGGAGGGAGACATTGCTTCACTCAGGGTTCATGTGGCAACTGTGAGGAAAAAAATAGAAAAGAAAGACATCTCTAATAAATGTATCCAGACACATATAGGGATTGGCTATTGTATGGTGAAGCAGGAGTAGTGTCTTTGGTTTTAAATAATAGGAAAGCATAGAGAGAGCGAAATGGTTGTATACGGTTATCACAGGACCAGCACAAAGGAGCAGATCCGAAAACTACAAGGAGTGGGATGATTATGAAAGACCTGCAGCAATCAGAGATACTATATTCAGGTTACTTATGATATGACCTCGGATGAAAAGCGGACTCAGGAGTTTAACCCTCATTGTCTTTTGAACATGGATAGCTTAGAATATTAACAATTATCCGTGGGATGGAAGGTGAGTATCGGGAAGGCCCGGTTTATGTTGGATTGATCGTAGAGGCGGTATATTATCCACCAGAAATGATTAATCAGGGACTATTGCCTGTTGCTATGAAACCGACAGGTAAATATCGGCAGTCCTTCAGGCAGTATGAAAAAAATGGAGATATATCTCTTATGGTATATGTGCTTTGTAAAAGTGAACTGGAATCCATTCAAAAAGTACAGCAGTTAATCCAAAAAAAGGATTGTTCTGTACGCCGATTTTCATTAAGAAAAGTTTATCAGTGCGTCCAGTACGCTGCTTTCTGCCTCAATCTGAGCCTTCAATTCAAAGATCAGGTGACATTGCTGACGAATGTCTGCGGAGCGTTCTTCGCATTGCTGCTTGATGTGGTTCAGACGATTACTATACAGCAATACGCTATGATCGGACCGGTCCTTGTCTTTTAACATAGCTTCTTCCAGAATGGCTTTCTGGTACATCTTTTCAACAGTCTCCAGCTGCTTCAGTAATTCTGGGATTTTTTTCAGATATTCATTATACACTTCTATGCGATGACATTCTTCCTGGCTGGTTAATAATAATTCCATAAGAACCTCCTGATTCATTTTTGATTTGATTATAGTATATCGAAAAGCATAATAGAAGACAAGACAGAGAACCCTGGCGATTATATGGAATGTCTGGTACAATAGTGAAACAGTAAGTTTTAAATTTCCATGGAAATGGATAATATATGCTGTAGAAATCTATAATATCAGGAGGCATTTATGAAGAAGAAAATTCAGTATATTGTAGGAATCATTTTCCTGATGCTTTGTCTTTTGACGGGGTGTGAAGGCCAGAGTGTTTCTACGGAAGATTCAACTTCCATACAGAGTCAACAAAGTGAGGAACCGTCAGAATTGCAGCTTTCTGTTGAGGAATCCGGTGAGTATACGTCGAAAGATGAAGTCGCTGCGTATCTATATGAATTTGGACATTTGCCGGATAATTTTATCACAAAAAAGGAAGCAAAAGCTCTTGGATGGGACAGTAAAGAAGGGAATCTGGATGAGGTTGCTCCGGGGAAAAGCATTGGCGGTGATTATTTTGGCAATTATGAGGAGGTGCTTCCAGAGGCAGATGGACGTACTTATCACGAATGTGATATTGACTATGAAGGCGGACATCGGAATGCAAAAAGGATTGTATATTCGGATGATGGACTAATCTATTATACAGAAGATCATTATGAAACTTTTGAACTGCTATATGGTGAGGAATAAAAAGATGAGAGTAATATTAGATGCCGAAAGAATGGAGGGCAGGGATGAGACATTTCTTTATCTGAGAGAACAGTTTCAGTTTCCTGAGTACTTTGGCAATAGTCTGGATGCACTGTATGACTGTCTGACAGAACTTCGAGACACAACGGTTGTAATTGAGAATGAAGCACGGGCAGGAGCGTGGTATAAAAAGGTCAGGCGAGTGATATCAGATGCCTGTCGGGAAAACATCTACTTAAAAGTAGAAAAATGATTGTAATTTTTGTCTAAAATTTATAAAAAAATTAATAAATTTTGCAAATTTGTCATCAAATACTTGCGAAAGACAGGCGGATTGTTATATTATAGTTAGAATAAATTCTTTTTATTAAGTATTAAAAAGAAAGGAAGTGAACTTATGGAATTACAGATTCAAGACTTAGTTTCGTCAATTCGAAAAGAAGGAATTGATGTGGCTAATGCAGAAGCAGAAGAAATTATTTTGGAAGCTAAGAAAAAAGCAGAAACAATTGTAGCAGATGCCAAGGCTGAAGCGAAGAGTGTTAAAGAGACTTCAGAGAAAGAAATCAGTATTCTTAAAGAAAGTGCTGCAATCAGTGCAGAGCAGGCAAAAAGAGATGCTATGCTTGCATTTAAAACTGAGGTGAAAGCTGAATTTGAAAAGATCCTTTCTGCAAAGATTAAGGATAATCTTTCAGGAGCTGCACTTGGTAAATTGATCCACGCTGTCGTAGTTGGGGAAGATGTACAGAATTATTCAGCTGAAGTTTCAGAAGTGAGTGACTCACTGAAATCAGAGCTTGCAGAAGAAATTAAGAATGGTCTTGAGATCAAACCAACAAAAGGCGTTCAGGCAGGATTCCGTCTGGCGGCAAAAGATGGTTCAGGTTACTTTGACTGTTCGGATGAAGAAATCATGCAGATGCTGATGCCATACTTCAGAAATCTTGATTTCTAGCAGGAGGTGTCTATGGCTTCATATTATTACTTGATATCGAGCCTGCCGGATCTGAGAACAGATGGAGATATGCCGCTGACTTATGATGAGTTTCTCGGCATGTGTCAGTCAAATGTAAGCGAATCAAAATATAATTTCCTAAAGAATCTTACTCTTTCATCGGAAGAGGGACCGCTCGTAAAAGAATGGGCAGTTTTTTATAAGAATCTTATGAGGGAACTTAATTATCAGAGGAGTATGAATCTGGGGAGACCTTATCTGACATCTTACGATAAGGATTCTGTCATTGCACAGGTAGCAGGAGCTGCGCTGGCTGCAAAGAATCCGCTGGAGGCAGAGAAGATCTTGCTGGATTATGAATTTGAAATTCTTGATTCATTGGTAGGCTTGCATACTTTTGATGATGCTTATTTATTCGGGTATGCTATTAAACTAAAATTGCTTGAGCGCCAGAGCTGTTTCGTTCAGAAAAAAGGACAACAGGAATTCAAACGTCTTTTTGATCAGGTACAGCAGCGCGTATATAGCTTATAACGGGAGAGAATTGATGGAAACAGTAACAGGATATGTAACTGGTATTAATGGAAACCTGGCAAATGTCAGTTTTGATGGTTCAGTTCATAAAAATGAAGTTGGTTATATTCTTGTTGACGGAAAACGTCTCAAAGGAGAAGTTATCCGAATCAACAATGGTGTTGCCAGCATGCAGATCTACGAGATGTCCAACGGCATTAAAGTCGGAGACGCTGTAGAGTTTACTGGCGAATTAATGAGTGTAGAACTTGGTCCAGGTCTTTTAACCCAGGTATTTGATGGTCTTCAGAATCCATTACCGGATCTTGCCGAGCAGTGTGGCTTCTTCCTTGAGAGAGGTGTATATCTTGATCCTATTCCGGACAGAGAATGGGAATTTACACCATCTGTAAAGGTGGGAGATTCTGTTGAAGCAGGAGATCCTATTGGTAGTGTTCCTGAAGGATTATTTACACATGAAATTATGGTTCCATTCACGCTGAAAGGTCGTGACTGGACAGTTAAATCAATCAAAGAAAAAGGCTCTTATCATGTAAGAGCAACCATTTGCGTGATCGCAAATAGCAAAGGCGAAGAAAAAGAACTCAGCATGGTCATCACACAGCCGATCAAACAGGCAGTGAAATGCTATGAAGAGAGACTTCGTCCGGATGAACCTTTGGTAACAAAGATTCGTTGTATTGATGCATTCCTTCCTGTAGCAAAGGGCGGAACATTCTGTGTTCCGGGACCTTTCGGGGCAGGTAAAACAGTCCTTCAGCATATGGAGGCTAAAAATGGTGAAGCAGATATTGTTATCGTAGCAGCATGTGGAGAGCGTGCAGGTGAGGTTGTAGAGATCTTAAAAGAGTTCCCTGAACTGGAAGATCCAAAGACAGGTCGGTCTCTTATGGAAAGAACAATCATTATCTGTAACACATCTTCCATGCCGGTAGCAGCCAGAGAGGCATCTTGTTATACTGCAGTTACACTTGCTGAGTATTACAGACAGATGGGACTGGATGTCCTTCTTCTTGCAGACTCCACAAGCCGTTGGGCGCAGGCGATGCGTGAGATGTCAGGTCGTCTGGAAGAGATCCCTGGTGAAGAAGCATTCCCTGCTTATCTCGAGTCTACGATCGCTTCTTTCTATGAGAGAGCTGGTAAAGTACGGCTTAAGAATGGTAAGATTGCATCTGTAACAATTGGTGGTACAGTATCACCTGCAGGAGGTAACTTTGAGGAGCCGGTAACGCAGGCAACACTTAAGGTAGTTGGAGCATTCCATGGACTTTCAAGAGAACGTTCTGATGCACGTAAATACCCTGCAATTCATCCGATGGATTCATGGTCAAAGTACTCTGGTGTTGTAGATATGGGACGCATCGAAGAGGCGCGTTCTATTCTCAGAAGAGGAAATGAAATCAATCAGATGATGAAGGTAGTAGGTGAGGAAGGAACATCTGCAGAAGATTACATTATCTATCAGAAGGGTGAACTTCTCGACTCTGTATACCTTCAGCAGAACTCATTCGATCCGATCGATGCAGCTTGTCCTCCAGAGAGACAGAGAGAAGAGTTCGATAAGCTTTATGATGCATTAATGAAGTCCTATGACTTGGAAGACAAGAAAGAAATCAGAGGTTTCTTCAACCAGTTAAGGCAAGAGTTCCTTGACTGGCACGGTACTCAGTTCCAGACACCGGAGTACTATGAACAAGGGAAGAAAATTTCAGAATTCTACATGTCGAAAGCAGTTGAGTAGGAGGTCCTAAAGTGCAGAAAGTATATACAAAAATAGAATCAATCGTCGGTAACGTAGTTACTGTCAGAGCCAAGGATGTCAGACTTGGCGACCTCGCTCTCGTAGGTGACAGTTACGCGACAGTTATTAAACTTGATAAAGATGTGGTATCTCTTCAGGTATTTGCAGGTGCACAGGGTGTAGGAACCAATGATCCAATCCGCTTCCTTGGAAGACCGATGATGGTTTCCTTCTCAGAGCATTTGCTTGGACGTGTGTTTGACGGAGCCGGAGTTCCAAGAGATAATGGCCCGGCACTTACTGAAAATATGATTCCGATAGGCGGACCTTCGTTTAACCCTGCAAAACGTATTTTGCCAAAGAACATGATCCGTACAGGTATTCCTATGATCGATGTGTTCAATACACTTGTAGAGAGCCAGAAGCTTCCGATTTTCTCTATTTCAGGTGAGCCATACAACGCTTTGCTTTCCCGTATCGCACTTCAGGCAGAAGTAGACGTTATCGTTCTTGGTGGTATGGGACTGAAATATGATGATTATCTTACGTTCCGCGACACTCTTGAAAAAGGTGGCGCGATGAGCCATACAGTTATGTTTATTCATACTGCAGCCGATCCAACCGTAGAGTGTACACTCGTACCGGATATGGCCCTTGCTGTTGCAGAGCAGTTTGCCCTTGCGGGAAAGAAAGTACTTGTTCTTCTTACCGATATGACAAACTTTGCAGATGCACAGAAGGAAATGGCTATTACTATGGAACAGGTACCTTCTAACCGAGGTTATCCGGGAGACTTATACAGCTGCCTTGCATCTCGTTATGAGAAGGCTGTTGATATCGAAGGCGCCGGATCAATCACGATCCTTGGTGTTACAACAATGCCGGGTGATGACGTAACACATCCGGTACCAGATAATACAGGTTATATTACAGAAGGTCAGTATTATTTAAAGAATGGACATATTGAGCCATTCGGATCACTTTCACGTCTGAAACAGAATGTAAATGGTAAGACAAGAAATGACCACCGTGCTCTCATGGACGGTATGATCCGTCTTTACTCTCAGTACAAGGAAGCCCTTGAGAAGAAATCCATGGGATTCCTTATGACTGAATGGGATGAGAAGCTTCTGAAATACGGTGAACTTTTTGAAACAAAATTAATGGACCTTGGTGTTAATATCCCACTTGAAGATGCACTTGATCTTGGCTGGCAGATTCTTGCAGAGTGCTTTGAGCCAAATGAAACTGGTTTGAAGACGAGTCTTCTGAAAGAAAGATGGCCGAAGAAGGATGCATTAAACTAAAAGGAGTAGTTGATGGCTATCAAACTTACAAAAAATGAGCAGAAGGTGCAGAAAGATCGCCTGAAACAGTATCAGCGTTATCTTCCGACGCTGCAGCTTAAAAAACAGCAGCTGCAGTCGGTGATCATGAAGACAAAAGCTGAGCTGGAACAGAAGGAAGTCGAACGTGCTCAGATGATCGGAGATCTGGATGACTGGGTTGCTGTATTTGCGGAGAATGAGATCTTTGATGAAAGCAAAAAGCTTGATCATCTGGTACAGCCAGACACAGTCATCTGTAAGAATGAGAACATCGCGGGTGTCACAGTTCCTACATTTCAGGAACTGACATTCAAAGACATTAACTATGATGTTGACGACTATCCTTTGTGGGTGGATACTGCAATCATAAAACTCCGTGAGATTGCCCGGCTGGATGCGCTGGTATCAGTACTTCGCAAACAGGAAGCACTTCTTGAGAAGGAATTACGTTCTACATCTCAGAGAGTTAATCTGTTTGAGAAAGTTAAGATTCCAGAGGCAAAGGAAAATATCCGGATCATCGGAGTATTCCTTGGCGACCAGCAGACAGCGGCAGTTGTTCGCGGAAAAATTTCAAAGAAAAAACTTGTGGAGGCGGCACAATGATAGAAAAGATGAAAATGGTCTACATCGTGTCATCGGTCTCCAAAAAAGACGAGATGCTCGATGGACTTCGAAATCTCGGAATTCTGCATCTGTCAGAGAAAAAGAGTCCTCAGCGTGCAGTGTCAGAAAGATTTACCAGTCTTTCAAAAACTGCATCCGCATTGATGGATTATGCGCCGGATAAGAAATCCAAGAACAAAGAGGAGGTTCCGATTCTTACGGATACTCAGTTTGAGGAGATGTATCAGGGTGTTTTGACAGCAATGGATAAAAAATCAGCTCTTATTCAGGAGATAAGTGCTGCCAATGCAGAAATCGAACGTATCAAAGCCTGGGGTGATTTTGAGCCAGGTGAATTAAAGCAATTAAAAGAAGCAGGGTATGATCTTCATTTTTACCGTCTTGGAAAGAATGAATATGCGATGGCGGTGCAGGATCCAGATATCAGGATTATCCGCCTGGCATCTATAGATAAGATGGATACCGTTGCTGTAATAGGAACCTTGCCGGCAACCATTCCGGCAGCAGAATTCTCCATCCCTGAGAAAGGGATCAGTGAACTGACAAAAGAGATTGAAATTGCTCAGCAGGAAATTGCTGAGTGTGAGGATGTCTTTAAGAAAGCTGCTGTGTATGATTCCAGTTTCCAGGTTCAGATGCTCAAAGCTCAGAATGCGGAGAATTATTCTTCGGCAAGCGAGACTGCAGAAAATGATGATGATTTCGTATGGATCTCAGGATATCTTCCTGAGGCAGAATTAGATAAATTTAAAGCTGTAGCCAGAGAAAATAAATGGGCATGGGCACAGGAAGATGTGGCTGAAGATGATCTGCAGATTCCTACAAAAGTAAAATACGGAAAGGTGTCAGGACTTATTAAGCCAGTGTTTGATATCCTGGGAATCCTTCCCGGATACAGAGAATCAGATATTTCTCTTTGGTTCTTCCTGTTTTTTACACTGTTCTTTGCAATGATCATCGGTGACGCTGGTTATGGTGTCCTGATCCTGATCGGAACGATTGCATATGCAGCGAAATCAAAGAAATTTAATAATGCAGTTTATTTGTTATCGGTACTTTCAGTTGCGACAATTATATGGGGAGCGATTACCGGTACATGGTTCGGTATGGAAAAGGCCATGGAAGTTCCAATCTTAAAGGCGATGGTAATCCCTGGTTTTGCAAACTATCCGGAGTATTTTGGAGTCACAGCTCTTCAGCAGCAGAATACCATCATGAAGTTCTCGTTCTCTATCGGAGCAGTTCAGATGGCACTTGGAAGTTTAATCTCTATTAAGAAGAAGATTGCTGAAAAGAACTTGAGCTGGGTGGCAGACTTGGGATGGCTTGTGGCAGTTGTTGCAATGTATTTGTTATCACTTTACTTGGTAATCGGAGAGAAGATTAATATTAAACCGGTATTTGCACTCATTGGTGTTGCATTTGTTCTGGTAGTACTTTTTGGTGGAATGGCACCAGATCGTACAATTGCACAGGGAATCAAAGCAGGCTGTGCGGATGCGTTCACCGTATTCTTAAATACGATCAGTTGTTTCGGTAACGTAATGAGTTATATCCGTTTGTTTGCAGTAGGTATGGCAGGTCTTGCCATTTCCCAGAGCTTTAACGGAATTGCGGCAGGTTTCCATGGCCCGTTAATGATTCTTGGTGTAGTGGTAGTATTAATCGGACACGGACTGAATATTATCATGTGTTTCCTTTCTGTCGTAGTACATGGCGTCAGACTGAACGTTCTGGAGTTCTCAGGACAGGCTGGCGTAGAGTGGAAGGGAATCGCATATGAACCATTTAAAGTAAACGATAAGATTAAAAAATAGTATTTTAACGTAAAGGAGAATAATTATGAATTTAGCATTTGTTGGAATGGCAGCTGCACTCGGTTTGTCCGCTTCAGGATCAGCATTCGGTGCAGGCTTTGCCGGAATGGCATCAGTTGGAGCATGGAAAAAATGTTATGCAAGTGGAAAACCAGCACCGTTCATTATGATCGCATTCTCTGGTGCGCCTCTTACACAGACAATCTACGGATTCCTTCTTATGAACTTTATTAAATCTGCAGTAGCAGGCGGCGGAGATGCCGGTCTTGCTTTTGGAGTTGGTGTTTTTGGCGGTCTTGCAATTGGTCTTTCAGGATTGTTCCAGGGGAAATGTGCTGCAGCAGCTGCAGATGCATTGGGAGCAACAGGAAAAGGTACAGCGAACTACTTTATCGTAGTAGGTATCGTAGAGACAGTAGCCCTCTTCACACTGGTATTCAGTTTGTTGCTTTTGGGCTAAGAATGAATTTGAAAAAGATCATTGATAGAAATGAAAAAGGCATCTTTCATCATGAAAGATGCCTTTTCCATTAACCCATTGCCTAATCAAATAATAGGTACCGGAATATTGTTTGACAGGAACAAATAACGGGAGGAATTATGAAAACAAATTGTGGGAAGAAAAATATTACATGTATAGCACTGGATCTGGATCAGACTACATTAAATCATCAGGGCAGACTGAGTGAAAAGAACCGACAGGCGATTGAGTCTGCAATTCGAAAAGGAGTTCAGATTGTGGTAGCAAGTGGACGGGCGATATCTGCACTTCCAGATGATATCTGTAGTATCAGGGGGATTCGCTATGCGGTTACATCCAATGGGGCGGCGGTTTATGATATACATACGAAAGAATGCCTGCAGCAATATAAGATGACGGAGCAATCTATTGAAAAGATATTGGATTATGCAAAAGACTTGGAAGTGGCATTCGAGACCTTTATTGACGGTAAAGCATATGCACAAAGAGAATATGTGGAAGATCCGGTTTCATTTGGGGCAAGCCCAAGGGCAATTTCCTATATTCAGACAACCAGAGAACCGGTGGATGATATCAGGAGTTTTTTAATGGATCATAAGAAATGTATCGAAAGTGTAGATGTTGTGGTAAAAGAAGAAAATCTTAAGAAAGAATTGTGGAAAACCTTTGAAGAGAATATACCCCAGGTATATGTGACATCTTCCGTGCAGCAGTTATTGGAACTCTCTTACGAAAAGTCAGGTAAACATTCCGGAATAGCATATATTCTGGAGCACCTTGGACTATCAAGGGATGGACTGGCAGCCTTCGGGGATGGAGATAATGATGCAGAGCTTTTAAAATATGCAGGGATAGGGATTGCTGTGGAGAATGCTTCTAAAGCCTGCAGGGAAGCAGCGGATGTTGTAACATTATCTAATGATGAAGACGGTGTTGCGTATGGGATTGAGAAGCTTTTGGGATTGTAGTTTTGAAAATATAAGAAAGGCAGATATAGTTTTAGTAGACAAAAGTGATATATTCAAGTAAAATAAAAGAAATATGATTAAAAAAACAGAGTATGCTCTATAATTACTGGACGAATGATATCTCGATCAGCATACAATTTCAAAGAGAAAGGAAGATAGAAGGAAGATGAGTAACCATACAGAAATCAGATGGCATGGCCGCGGCGGTCAGGGTGCCAAAACTGCTGCTTTGCTTCTTGCAGATGTAGCATTCAAGACAGGAAAATATGTCCAGGGCTTTCCAGAGTACGGCCCGGAACGTATGGGAGCGCCAATTACGGCATACAATCGAATCAGTGACACACCGATTCGTGTACATTCAAATATTTATGACCCACAGTATGTAGTCGTTGTGGATGAATCCCTCCTGGAATCGGTAGATGTTACCAGCGGATTGAAGGAAGATGGAGCAATCCTGGTGAATACACAGAGGGCAAAAGAAGAGATTATTCCGCATTTAAAAGGATATAAAGGAAAGGTATATACGATTGATGCTTATAAAGTATCCATGGCAACAATGGGAAAGTATTTCCCGAATACACCGCTTCTCGCAGCAATTGTGAAGGTTGCAGGTATCATGGATGAAGAGACATTTTTACGAGAGATGAAAGCGTCATTCTCTCACAAATTTGCCAGCAAGCCGGAGGTCATTGACGGTAACATGGCTGCGCTTGAGATGGCACTGAAGGAGGTACAGTAATGGCAACAGATATCACAAAATTAGGAGTAAAGACCAAGTGGCAGGATCTGACAGAAGGTATGATCGTTGCCGGAGCAGGAACCTCCAAAGACTTTAACACTGGAGAATGGTCGACACATAAGCCGGAATTTATGGAAGAAAAATGTAAGCAGTGCTTGCTCTGCGTGCCGGTATGCCCGGACAGCTGTATTCCGGTAAAGGATATGAAAAGAGGCGCATTCGATTATGATCACTGTAAAGGATGCGGTATTTGTGTAAAAGCATGTCCATTTGGGGCAATTACGATGGAAGGGGTGAAGTAAGATGGCAAAGAGAGATCGTTTATCAGGAAATGAGGCAGTAGCAATTGCCTTAAGACAGATTAATCCGGATGTATTCCCGGCATTCCCAATTACACCATCTACAGAGATCCCACAGTATTTTGCTTCTTTTGTGGCAAATGGACAGGTAGATACAGAGTTTATTCCGGTAGAAAGTGAGCACAGTTCTATGAGTGCGGCAATCGGAGCTTCTGCAGCAGGTGCACGAAGCCTTACTGCAACTTCCTCCTGTGGCCTTGCTTATATGTGGGAGGAATTATACATAGCAGCATCGAACAGACTTCCGCTGGCACTGGCATTGGTGAACCGTGCGTTATCTGGTCCGATCAATATCAACTGTGACCATTCTGACAGTATGGGAGCAAGAGATGCAGGATGGATTCAGATCTATGCAGAGAACAATCAGGAAGCCTACGATAACATGGTACAGGCTTATCGAATCTCAGAACATAAGGATGTAAGACTTCCGATCATGATCTGTCAGGATGGTTTTATCACCAGCCATGCAGTGGAGAATATTGAACTTCTGGAAGACGAAGAAGTCAAGAATTTTGTGGGAGAATACGAGCCGGAGAATTATCTCCTGAATCCAGAGTGCCCGATGGCAGTCGGCCCTTATTCTATCACCGATTATTATATGGAAGCAAAACGGAATCAGGCAGAAGGAATGAAGCATGTAAGCCAGGTAGTACTGGATGTGGCAAAGGAATTTGCAGAGCTTTCAGGAAGAGAATATGGCCTGTTTGAAGAGTATTGCATGGAAGATGCAGAAAGAGCAGTCATTATAATCGGTTCCGCGGCAGGTACAACAAAGGATGCCATTGATAAACTGCGCGCACAGGGAGAAAAAGTCGGAATGATCAAGATTCGTCTGTTCCGTCCATTCCCGGCAGATGAGATTGCAGAAGCATTAAAAGATGTAAAGGCGGTTGCAATCATGGATCGTGCAGAGAGTTATACCAATCACGGCGGTCCATTGGGAGCAGATGTGATGGCAGCATTGTTCCGCGCAAGATCACAGGCTCTGGCGATCAATTATATCTATGGACTTGGTGGAAGAGACGTACGTGTGGAAGATATGGAAGCAGTCTATGAGACCCTGAAGCAGATTATTGCAGACGGTGATGCAGGCGAGACTTATCGTTATATGGGAATCAGAGAATAGGGGGCGAAGAAGATGAGTTATAATTTTAAAGAGACAATGAATAAACCGGAACGTCTGGCTCCGGGCCACAGAATGTGTGCCGGCTGTGGCGGAACGATTGCAGTAAGAAATGTACTTCGCGGCCTTCATGAAGGAGATAAGGCGGTCATCGGTAATGCGACAGGATGTCTGGAAGTATCTACTTTTACTTATCCATATACGGCCTGGGAAGACAGTTACATTCACAATGCATTTGAAAATGCAGGTGCGACCTTAAGTGGTGTAGAAGGTGCCTACAAGGCATTAAAGAGAAAAGGAAAATTAGACGAGACCTACAAATTCATCACATTCGGCGGTGACGGCGGTACTTATGATATTGGTCTTCAGTCCTTATCTGGTGCGATGGAGAGAAATCAGGACATGGTCTATGTGTGCTATGATAACGGCGCGTATATGAACACCGGTATTCAGCGTTCTTCTGCGACACCGATGTATGCCGATACTACAACAACTCCGGTTGGAAGCCAGAGTAACGGAAAACCGCAGAACAGAAAAGATTTGGCGGCAGTGATTGCAGCACACGATATTCCGTATGTTGCACAGACTACATTTGTACAGAATTTTAAAGATCTGCATATAAAATCTGAAAAGGCTATTTACACACCTGGTGCTGCTTTCCTTAATATTATGGCTCCGTGTCCTCGTGGATGGAGATATAACACACCAGATATTATGGAGATCTGCAAACTGGGTGTTGAGACATGTTATTGGCCGTTATTCGAAGTAGTGGAAGGAAAATGGATCTTGAATTATGAGCCGAAGAAAAAACTTCCAATTGAAGATTTTCTGAGACCACAGGGAAGATTCAAACATCTATTTAAAAAAGAAAATGAATATCTGATCGAAGCGTTCCAGAAAGAAGTTGACAGACGATGGGAAGAACTTCAGTTCAGATGTTCCAGATAAAGGAGAGTTAACAAGTGAAACGAGAAAAGTTTGGTTCCCGTCTGGGGTTCATACTTGTATCGGCAGGATGTGCCATTGGGATTGGTAATGTGTGGAAGTTCCCTTATATGTGCGGGGAGTTTGGAGGAGCAGCATTTATCCTGATCTATCTGGTATTCCTTCTTATTCTTGGTATTCCTGTATTAGTATGCGAATTTGCAGTGGGACGAGGCAGCCGTCACAGCGTGGCAGCTGGTTTTGAAGCACTGGAGCCGGAAGGAACACGATGGCATGTGATGAAATGGATCGGTATTATCGGCAGTTATCTGTTGATGATGTTCTACACAACGGTCGGTGGCTGGATGATGTACTATTGTTATCGTAGTATCAAAGGTGAATTTTCCGGTGCTTCCTCAGAAGCAGTCACGGAAGGTTTTACAGACATGTTGGGCAATGTATCAACGATGACCTTCTGGACGATTCTTATCTGTATCATTGGTTTTGCGGTTTGTATTTTTGGAATTCAAAATGGTATAGAAAAAGTATCGAAGGTCATGATGTCTTCACTCCTTCTGATCATGATCGTGTTGGCAGTACATTCTGTATTCCTGGAAGGTGCAGGAGAAGGAATCCGGTTTTACCTGGTTCCTGATTTTAAACAGATGCAGGAGATTGGGATTGGCAATGTGATTTTTGGAGCCATGAGTCAGGCGTTCTTTACTCTTTCTATTGGAATTGGTGCTATGCTGATCTTCGGGAGTTACATTGGAAAAGAAAGAAGCCTTACCGGAGAGGCAATCAGTATCACAGTATTAGACACCTTTGTTGCATTGATGGCTGGATTTATTATTATTCCATCCTGCTTTGCGTTTGGAATTGAACCGGGAGCAGGTCCCAGTCTGATATTCATTACCATTCCGAATATATTTGCGCAGATGCCAGGAGGACGGTTGTGGAGTGCATTATTCTTTTTGTTCCTGACATTTGCAGCATTTACAACAATCGTGGCAGTATTTGAGAATATTATATCTTTTGATATAGATTTGTTTGGATGGTCTCGCAGAAAAAGTGTATTGACAAGTGCTGTGCTAATTATTCTGCTGAGTATGCCATGTGTATTAGGATTCAATCTTCTGGCAGGATTCGAGCCATTAGGAGCAGGAACGAATATTATGGATCTGGAAGACTTTATCGTATCCAACAATCTTCTTCCGCTTGGAAGTCTGGGTTATGTATTGTTCTGTACAAGAAAGAATGGCTGGGGCTGGGATCATTTCCTGAAAGAAGTAAATACAGGAAAAGGAATCAAATTTCCGACCATGTTAAAAGGATATGTATCTTATGTACTTCCACTGATTATTATCGTGATTTATCTTAAGGGGTATTATGATAAGTTCGTCAGTCTTGGAAAGACTGCGTTGGCAGGATGGATGGCAGCAGCCATACTATTCCTTGGTTTTGTATTATTCTGTGCATTGACACACAAAAAAGAAAAATAAAAGAAGTTTGTGAGATGAACTGGTGTAATAACGAAAATCAAGCTGTTACACCAGTTTTTAATATGCGATTTGTTCTAATTTATCAACATGCTTTTCAAGATTAGAAATCCGAATCTCATGAAGAGGGATGGTATCGGCATCCAGTTTAATGGTCCGGACAAGAGATTCCAGATTATCCAGGCGGTTTTCAATGCGTGCAAAATGCTCATTCGCCTTTTCCTGTACAAGATCGACTTCTTCCAGAATCGAGTTCATAAGATAGTGATTGTTACTTTCGAACTTCTCATCTACAGCTGTACGATGTTCTTCAAGCTTGTGATCAATATAAGCCTGTTGTTCTTCAAGCTTGTGATCAATATAAGCCTGTTGTTCTTCAAGCTTGTGATCAATATAAGCCTGTTGTTCTTCAAGCTTGTGATCAATATAAGCCTGCTGTTTTGCAAATGACTGTTTTATCCAAGCATCCTGTTCAGCAAACCGCTGTTCAATCCTGGCATCCTGTTCGTTAAAACGTTGATCTAAAATCTCGGATATGGATTGTAATAATTCTTCGTTTGACATGTAATCACCTCCTTGTTTTGGGTATGTGTATAGATTATACCAGTAGAAATTTTAGTGCGCAATGATAAAATATATGAAAAAAATATTCTAAATTTTCTGTGAATTGACATGACCACTATAAGTAGTTATGATGGAATTAATGAAAAAATGGAGGTATGAAAGCATGAGATATCAAATACAAGGGGATACGCTTCCGGTTGTGATCTGCCAGCTTGAAGGTGGCGAAAGGATGATTACACAAGGTGGTGGTATGGCATGGATGTCACCGAATATGTTGATGGAAACGACGACAAATGGAGGATTAGGAAAAGCTTTTGGAAGAATGTTTTCAGGTGAGCATATTTTCCAGAATATTTATACTTCTCAGGGAGGAACTGGAATGATTGCATTTGCTTCCAGCTTTCCAGGATCGATCAAAGCATTTCAGATTGCTCCGGGACAAGAGATGATATTCCAGAAAAGTGCATTTCTTGCAAGTGAAGCAGGTGTAGAACTTTCTGTATTTTTTAATAAGAAATTTAGTTCTGGGCTGTTCGGAGGAGAAGGATTTATCATGCAGAAAGTCAGTGGTCATGGAATTATGTTCGCTGAATTTGACGGACATGTGGTTGAATATGAGCTTCAGCCCGGGCAGCAGATCGTAGTAGATACAGGACATCTGGCTGCGATGACAGGCAGCTGTAGAATGGAGATTCAGAGTGTTTCGGGAGTGAAGAATATGTTGTTTGGCGGGGAAGGAATCTTTAATACTGTGATCAGCGGACCGGGCAGAGTATGGCTCCAGACCATGCCGATCAGCAATGTGGCCGGCGTATTAAGACCTTATCTTCCATCAGGTTCATAGGATAGATAGAGAAGAAAAAACCGCACTTGACTTTAGGGGAAGCCAAGTGCGGTTTGGAAAATGGAGAACAGTAAACTTTAGTCTAAAACCATAAGTTCTTTTGGAAAATGTGTCAATATTTCTATACCGGTTTCAGTGATAAGAACCGTATCTTCAATACGAACACCGCCCCATCCCGGGATATAGATTCCAGGTTCCATGGTAATTACACAACCAGGTTTCATGGTCTTCGTACCGTAATTTCCAAGGAAAGGTTCTTCGTGTAGATCAAGACCGACTCCATGGCCGATTCCTGCATAATAGTATTCTTCATATTTTGCAACTTTGAGAGATGTTAAAATCTCCTTTTTTAGATTTTGATTTTTTCATCCAGATAGCTGCCATGATTGGTCCAAGAATTACACATAGAAGACCATTATAGGAATCGATCCATGCAGTTGGAATCTGGAAATTTCCGATTTTTAAATTAATAAATTCCTGCATATACAGAGCGATTGACATAGACGCCTGGTTATATGCAATCCAGAAAAAGATAGTGAAAAAGGCAAGAATCAGGATTACGCACATTCTGCGCTTTTCTGGCTGAGTAAGTGGGATAGAAGCAAGTTCTTTTTTCTCTTCGAGACTTTTTTGGCAGAATCAGCGTGATGAAGATCCTTCAGGACAAATTTTTGACCTATGGCAAAGAATAATGCACCAGCCCAGATTACAATAGCTGTGATTAAAAATACTGTGCGGTATCCATATTCCAGGATCTCGCCACCCTGTTTGGTCACGAACCATTGATTGGCTACGAGTCCACAGAGGAATGGTCCAAATAACACACCGATATTTGTAAAGGTATAGGTCATTGAAAAAGCACCGTCTCTGCGAGGATCATTATTGCCATAGAGGCTTCCGACTAATGTCTGAGAAGTACTTTTGTACAGACCGCTGCCGATAACACAAAGCACGATCATAATCTGAATGGTCGACTTGCTGTGTGCGGTAAAGGCAAGAAAATATCCAGTTCCAGAAGTAAGCATTCCAAGAATTACACAAAGTTTAGGTCCTAAAAAGCGGTCGCTGATCCAGCCCCCGACTACTGGTGAAAGATAAGAAAATGCCATGAACGATGCCAGCAATGATGTTGCTTCCGCATTGCTTAAGCCAAGACCTCCGCGTGCGGTCTCTTCGGCCATGAATAAAAGTAAGACCAATTTCATTCCGTAATAGGAGAAGTTGGTGAATGTAAAAATTGATCCACAAAAATACACTGCTTTTGGCTGTTTATTTGTGGCGCTTGAGTCAGTCATAATGTTTTCCCTCCTAGGTCATAAATGCTCATGGCTCGTCAGCCTTTTTGAAGTCTAGACAATTAAAAAGTTATACTGTGGTTTAAACCTTAGTCTGTGAACTAAAATAGCAAGACAAGATGAAAATGTCAATAAACAAAAGAATAAAAGATGAAAATTGTTGAAAATGCACAAAAACTGAAGAATCTGAAGATGGTATTAAAAATACCGAGTCCTAAAGGACTCGGTAAAAATGTCAGTTGCTATGAAAAATCTATGAAAAAGACAGACAGTTCTTACTCCATTCTTCGACATAATCCAGGAATTTTATAGTTGCAAGAGTTGGAGGTGTCTTGGTATAAGCTACCCCAAGTGTACGGAAATAGTGCTCCGTAAATGAGCGGATGCAGACATCAAAAGGAGCATTGTATAAAAGCAGCTTTGGCAGAATTGTAATTCCAAATCCTTTTTCCACCATCTTGAGCGTTGCAAAATCTTCGTTTAAGCGATAACGGATTTTGGGAGTGATGTTATTCAGTTCAAAGATCTGCCCCGTCTCGTAATCAAGTCCGTCCGATGAAAGAACGAAATTTTCATGGTTGACGTCTGATAACGATACAGCAACTTTGTCTGCGAGGGGATGATCTTTTGGTGTCACCAGCATCAGTTCATCTTTTCCGATTGGGATGAATGGAAGGTCTGGAACAGAGTAGTGGGAGACAAAGATACAGTCAAGCTTGTTCTCCTGTATTTTTTCTTTTAAGGGATTGAAGCCATCCACAGTCAGTTCAAATCGGATATTAGGATATTTTTCAGAAAAAAGCTTTAAGATATCCGGGAGCCAGTGGTAAGAGACGCTTTGAATCGTACCGATACGGATGTATCCGCTGTCAAGGCTGGTAAGATTGGCAGCAATCTGGGAGATGCGGTTTTCTTCTGCGCAGATGATTTTCAGAGATTCCAGGATTTCCTCGGTGTTTGGCATTAATTCCATGCCATGTTTGGAGCGCTTGAACAAAGGGAATCCCAGCTCTTTTTCATAGCCTTTGATTGCCTGGCTGATAGCAGATTGCGTGTAATTCAATTGGGCGGCTGTTTTTGAAATGCTGTGGGTTTCGCAGACATTTAAAATGATTTCGTACTTGTTCATGATGGATTCCTCGCTTGTGTATAATGAATGTGGGTTGCTCGATCTGTAATATTAAGAAAACTTACTATATATATAAGTAAAACTGATTTCTCGTTTATGTTATGACATATTTACGTATATATAAGAAAAACTGAAGGATGACTTTAGCAATATGTTCTTTTCTGATATTTTCTGATGCTTTATTATATACATAACTGATAAAAATTTGTCAAGCTATATAGTAAAACAGGACAGGAAAATGAAAAGGAGGACATGCATATGGGTACTGAATTCTGGAATGGTGCGGAGGCTGCACACAGAAGAGTTATGATGAAAGCGGCCGGATATTCTGATAAGGATATTCGCAAAAAGCCACATATTGGTGTGCCAAATTCTTTTATGGAAGGCTCACCTGGATCTGCACATCTTCGTCAGATCGCAGAAGCGGTAAAGCAGGGAATCTGGGCAGCAGGCGGAATCCCGGTTGAGTTCGGAATTCCGGCAACATGTGGAAATATTGCCAATGGAGCGGAAGAATTAAAGTATGAGCAGGTAGGACGAGATATTGTAGCAATGTCAGTTGAGTTTGTCACTCGTGTACATAATTTTGACGGACTTGCAATGATAGCGTCATGTGATAATATTATAGCAGGATGCTATATGGCAGCAATGCGGCTGGATATTCCATCTATGGTTGTAACAGGAGGTTCTATGCAGCCGGGCCAGTATTGCGGTAAGACAGTAGTGGAAGCGGATCTGGATGCAGCTCGTTTCTCCGGTTCTACGGAAGAAGAACTAATGGAGATGGAAGATAATGTGTGCCCGTCTTTTGGCGCATGTCCTTCCATGGGAACGGCAAATACGATGCAGATGTTAGGAGAAGTAATGAATCTGGTCCTTCCCGGAACATCTACGATTCCGGCATCTGATAACGCAAAGCTTAGAAAAGCCAGAGAGGCCGGAAAATATATTGTTGAGATGGCAAAAGCCGGAAGAAAACCATCTGATCTGATTACGAAAGAGACTCTTTTAAATGCGATTATGTTCGATATGGCGGTTGCCGGATCTACCAACGCGGTGCTTCATATTCTTTCCTATGCGTATGAACTGGGCATCAAACTTACGCTGGAAGATTTTGAAACATATGCAAAAGAGATTCCGTGTATCAATGCAGTTGTTCCAAGCGGTCCGTACACGGTAGTAGATTTCCATTATGCCGGTGGTGTCATGAATGTCATGAAGATGTTGGAGACTAAACTATATACGGATGTTCCAAGCATGTATGGAACTACATGGGCAGAGATGCTTACAAAAGTAACACCTCAGGAAAATAAAGTAATCCACTCATTAGAGCGCCCGCTGTTCAATGAACCTGGTCTTAAGATCTTAAGAGGAAATCTCTCTCCAAACGGTGCAATCGTAAGACCGACAGCTGTATATGAAGAAGTGAAGTACATGAAGGGAAAAGCAAAAGTATTTGACGGTGACAGGGCTGCATTTGAAGCAATTCAGGCTGGTGAGATTGTTCCTGGAGATATCATCGTCATCCGATATGAAGGCTGCAAGGGTGCGCCTGGTATGAAGGAACTGATGCTTAGTATTGATGCATTGATCGGTCTGGGTCTTCATAAGAGTGTAGGGCTTATCTCAGATGCAAGATTTTCAGGATTTAACTTTGGAGCTATTATTGGACATGTGTCTCCAGAAGCATATGATGGAGGAAATATCGCTCTTGTAGAGAATGGGGATGAGATCGTCATTGATATTCCAAACGGAGAAGTATCTATGCTTGTATCAGATGAAGAGCTTGCAAGGAGAAGAGCAAACTGGGTATGTCCACCATTGAAGGAAGAAAAAGGATGTCTTAATATTTATGCAAAGATGTGCCGCCCGGCAGAGGAAGGCGGAGCAATGCAGCCATGGGATCTGGATGCAAAATTCCACAGATAAGAAAATAATTGGAGGAAAAAGATATGTTATTATTATCAAGAGAGGATATCAAGAAAGTATTTACGATTAAAGATGCGATTGAAGCTGATAAAAAGGCATTTCAGCTGGTAGTTGAAGGAAAATGTAATGCACCGCTTCGTACCAACATTCAGGCACCGAAATATGACGGATGTTTCTTATTTATGCCGGCATATGTAGAAGAGATGGATACAGCTTCATTGAAGATTATCAATATCTTTCCACATAATATTGACAACGGAATCCCGTCTTCTCCGGCGCAGGTGTTGTTGATTGATGGTAAGACCGGTGTTGTGACGGCAGTGTTAGATGGTACTTATGTTACACAGCTTCGTACCGGAGCAGCTTCCGGGGCAGCGTTTGATGTGCTGGCAAAGAAGGAGTGCAGAATCGGTGCACTGATCGGTACCGGGGGACAGGCAGCAACACAGCTGGAAGCAATGATCGCAGCCAGAAAATTAGAAGAAGTAAGAGTGTATGATCTGAATCTGGAACGTACACATGCATTTGCAGCCCGTATGCAGGAAGAGCTGAAAGATTACGGAACAAAAATTGTTGCAGTAGAATCATCCGATGCAGCAATTGATGATGCAGATCTGCTGATCACAGTCACACCATCTTCAAAACCAGTATTTGATGGAACAAAGATTAAGAAAGGATGTACCATCAGCTGTGTAGGTGCATATCAGCATCATATGCAGGAGATGGATCCAGCGATTCTTCCTCGTGCTTCTAAGATATATTTTGATTCTGAAGATGCAGTTTTATCAGAATCCGGTGATATTCTGATTCCATTGGAAGAAGGAATCATTACCAAAGAAGACTTTACCGGTGACCTTGGAAATGTAATCAAAGGAGAACTGGTCGGACGTGAAAATGATGATGAAATCATTGTTTTTGAAACGGTTGGTGTTGCAACTCAGGATCTGGTAGCAGCAAAAGAAATCTATGAAAAAGCCCAGGCAGCAGGAGTAGGAACCAATTGGGGCTAATCAGATAGATTTTTGCGGTATTGACTGGGAGAGCATCCCATATATCTTTTAAATATTTGTCCATAGTAAGCCGGCGTGGAGAAACCAACCATGCCGGCTATCTTTGTGACACTTTCTCCTTCCTTTAATAAGGAAAGACTGTTTTGAATCCTCAAAAACAGAATATATTCGAAAATAGTCATTTTCATGTATCTTTTGAAGAAGCGACAACATTCACTTTTGCAGATATTGATATGGTCGGCTACATCATCCAGAGTAATATCCTGTGCATAATGTTCCTGGATGTATGTCAGGATATCTTTCAGACGCTGCAGATGCTTGGGTGTGTATTGTTCATCGGCAGGAAGAGATGCGTAGTGAAGATATAATTTCTGCCAGATGCCAGTTAAAATCAGATGTAGCTGAAGCTCATAATCAGAAGGAGGGAGCTGAGACAGTTGGTAGATTCTCTGTATCTGCCAAATGATATCCTGCTGCCAGTCAATTGTCATTCCCAGCTTTAAAGAATGCCAGGATTCATGAGAAGTGATATAATCAACGTACTTTGTCTGAAGCAGGCTGTTCTCATATCCATAGATAAATCTTGGATGAAATGTAATCGAGAGGTAATTGCAGTCTTGTCCGTCTATCATGTAGCCAGAGTGAAGTGAATTACTATTGCAGAATAAACCTTCTCCTTCAGAAAGGAGATACTTTTGATCGTTTACATAATATTCGATCTGGCCGGACATGATCCAGGTCAGTTCGATTTCGGGATGCCAGTGCCATAGAAAAGAACCCTGTTCGTATGACTGTATTTTTTCGAGACTTATATGAACAGGAAATTCATAATTTCCGTGCTGTTTGATTTCTTTTTGGTCCTTTTTGGTATGTATCTGCATAAATAGTCCCCATTTCCTCAATATCCTTATAATTCTTTCTAATATCTTTATTGTGTCAAATGTATAATCTCATTATAATCATAAATTAAGGAAGGTAATTATGCAAGCGTAATATAAGCAATGGAGGTTGTGAGGATGACGGAGAAGCTGATTCAGAGATTTAAAGAGTTGTATGGAAAGGAAGGAGAAGTGCGTGCATATTTTGCACCAGGACGCGTAAATCTGATCGGAGAACATACCGATTATAATGGCGGGCATGTATTCCCATGTGCACTGACCCTTGGAACTTATGGAATTGTAAGAGACAGAGAAGACAGAGTGTTACGGTTTTATTCTGCAAATTTTGAAAAACTTGGTGTGATTGAGACAAGTCTGGATGATTTGATCCCAGATAAGGCTGCTGGCTGGACCAATTATCCGAAGGGAGTTATGTGGGCCTTTGAAAAAAGAGGATATCAACTGACTCACGGAATGGACATTCTGATATATGGTAATATCCCGAATGGATCAGGGCTTTCTTCATCTGCATCACTGGAGGTACTTACCGGATTGATCTTAAAAGACACTTTTGGATTCGAACAGGTATCTATGATTGATGTGGCACTTATCGGCCAGGATTCTGAGAATAATTTTAATGGCTGTAACTGTGGAATCATGGATCAGTTTGCAAGTGCCATGGGCAAAAAAGATCATGCTATTTTCCTGGATACAAATACATTAAATTATGAGTATGCTCCGGTTGTTCTGGAAGATGCTAAGATAGTCATTACGAATAGTAAGGTAAAGCACAGTTTGGTGAATTCTGCATATAACGATCGAAGAAATGAATGTGAGACGGCATTAAAAGAACTTCAGTCTGTAGTTAATATTAAGACACTGGGAGACCTGACAGAGGAAGAATACGAAGCACATAAGGACGCAATTAAAGATCCGGTCAGACAGAAAAGAGCAAAGCATGCAGTCTATGAAAACCAGCGGACCATCCGTGCAGTAGAAGCCTTAAAGAACAACGATGTAGAACTTTTTGGAAAATTGATGAACGCTTCTCATAAATCCTTGAGATACGATTATGAAGTGTCATGCGGAGAAATTGATATTCTTGTGGATCTTGCGCAGGCGATGCCAGGGGTAATCGGCTCCAGAATTACAGGCGGCGGATTCGGCGGCTGTACAGTCAGCATTGTGAAAAATGATACTGTGGATGCTTTTATCCGTGAAATCGGCAAGACATACCAGGAAAAAGTAGGACATGAGGCAGAATTTTATGTGGTAGAGATTGGCGACGGAGCAAAGATTATATAAATATGGAGGAAGAAAGATGTTATCGGAAAATATCAAAAAACTGGTCGAATATGGAATACAGACAGGCCTGACACCGGAAGCGGAACGCATCTATGCTACCAATCTTTTGCTGGATGTATTCCAGGAGGACAATTATGAAGATGTTGAGATTGGTGAAGGAGAGATTGAGCTGGAGCCTGTATTGAGAGATTTGTTGGATGAAGCCGTAGCGCGTGGCTTGATTGAAGACAGCATCGGATACAGGGATCTGTTTGATACAAAATTGATGAATTGCCTGATGCCAAGACCTGCACAGGTGCAGGATACATTTGCAAAGAAGTATGAAATCTCTCCAAAAGAAGCAACGGATTATTTTTATAAATTAAGTCAGGACAGTGATTATATCCGTCGCTATCGTGTGAAGAAAGATATGAAGTGGAAAGTAGATTCTCCATATGGGGAGATTGATATTACGATCAATCTGTCAAAACCGGAAAAAGATCCGAAAGCGATTGCGGCTGCAAAGAATGCAAAAGCAAGCAGTTATCCGAAGTGCCTGTTATGTATGGAAAATGAAGGATATGCTGGACGTCTGAATCACCCGGCCCGTGAGAACCACAGAATCATCCCGGTCACAGTCAATGACAGCAAATGGGGATTCCAGTATTCTCCATATGTATATTATAATGAGCATTGCATTGTATTTAACGGACAGCATGTGCCGATGAAAATAGAACGTGCGACATTTGTGAAATTATTTGATTTCATCAAACAGTTTCCACATTATTTCCTCGGATCGAATGCAGATCTTCCAATCGTAGGCGGCTCAATTCTTAGCCATGACCATTTTCAGGGTGGAAATTATACCTTTGCCATGGCAAAAGCACCTATTGAGAAAATTGTAACTATTTCAGGATACGAGGATGTAGAGGCCGGTATCGTAAAATGGCCTTTGTCTGTTCTTCGAATCAGAAGCAAAGATGAAAAACGCCTGATTGAGCTGGCAGACCATGTACTGACAGTATGGAGAGGGTATACAGATGAATCGGCTTTCATCTATGCCAATACCGATGGAGAACCACACAATACCATCACACCGATCGCAAGAAAGGTCGGAAATGTCTATGAACTGGATCTGACTCTGAGAAACAACATTACAACCAAAGAACATCCCCTTGGAGTCTACCATCCACATGCACAATATCATAACATTAAAAAAGAAAATATCGGTTTGATCGAGGTTATGGGTCTTGCAGTATTGCCAGCCAGATTAAAAGAAGAATTGGAAATCTTAGCAGATTATCTTGTGAATAAAAAAGATATCAGAAGCAATGAAAAGATTGAAAAGCATGCCGAGTGGGCAGAACAATTCCTTCCAAAATACGATCATATTACAGAAGAAAATGTAATGGACATCCTGAAAAAAGAAGTGGGAATTACATTCACCCACGTACTCGAAGACGCAGGCGTATACAAATGCACACCAGAAGGAAGAGAGGCATTCCTGCGATTTGTTGCGGAATTGTAATGGTATTGGGGACGAAGAAAAGTGAGATAGTATCTCCTTCCTCGCCCCGTACCCATTCTACTTATTCAAACATCCCCATCAAAATCCTATAACAAAGACCGGAACAGGGCAGCGATATCTTCCACGGAAGTCTCTTTTGGATTACCTGGGCGGCAGGCATCTGCATATGCGGATGCCGCCAGGAATGGAATATCTTCTTCTTTTACAATGTCTTTTAGATCTTTTGGAATTCCGACGTCTTCGGCCAGTTTCTTAACTGCATCGACGGCAGCTTTTCTGTATTCTTCCTGAGACATATTTTCGACACCTTCAACACCCATAGCGATTGCGATATCTCTATATTTAGTTCCAGTTGCTTCTGCATTGTATTCCATAACGGTTGGAAGCAAAATTGCGTTTGCAATTCCATGTGGAGTATCATATTTTGCGCCAAGTGTATGAGCCATGGAATGAACAATTCCAAGACCTACGTTGGAGAAGCCCATACCGGCAACATACTGTCCCAGAGCCATATCAGCACGTCCTTCCGGAGTATTTGCAACAGCACCTCTCAAAGAGCGGGAGATGATTTCAATAGCCTTGATGTGGAACATATCGGATAATTCCCATGCGCCAGCAGTAATGTATCCTTCGATGGCGTGTGTCAGAGCATCCATACCAGTTGCAGCAGTCAGTCCTTTTGGCATACTAGACATCATATCTGGATCAATAATTGCAATTACAGGGATATCATGTGGGTCAACACACACGAATTTTCTGCTTTTTTCAACATCTGTAATAACATAGTTAATAGTGACTTCGGCAGCAGTTCCAGCTGTAGTAGGAACTGCAATAATTGGAATAGATTTATTGGGTGTATTAACGGCACCTTCCAGACTTCTCACATCTTCATGCTCTGGGTTCGCAATGATAATGCCGACTGCTTTTGCAGTATCCATGGAGGAACCACCGCCAATAGCGATAATATAATCTGCATTAGATCTTTTGAAAGCTTCCACACCTGTCTGAACATTTTCGATGGTTGGATTTGGCTTGATGTTGGAATAGAGTATATATTCGAGATCATTTTGATCTAATACATTCAGTACTTTCTGGGTAACACCAAATTTTACGAGATCAGGATCCGAACATACAAAAGCTTTTTGGAATCCTCTGGTTTTAGCTTCGGTTGCAATGTCATTGATTGCACCAGCTCCATGATAGGATGTTTCATTTAAAACAAACCTGTTTGACATAATGCATCTCTCCTTTATAATTGCTTTGTCATAATTATAACAATGTGCTGAAATCAAGAAAAGTTACAGAAAAAGCCACCTGTCACAAAAGTGACAAGTGGCTAAATGTGTAACGTATAGATTTAACAAATATCAGAAAATAATTCTTCCAAAGGTCTTGGAAGTGCGAGAATCAGTAGATTGGCAATCTCTTCTGGTTCCATATTCATGTTTTTTCGCACCCATTCGACCGTCATATCAATCGAACCACGACAATACATTTCTAAGAGAAAGACAATGTCACGATTGGGGGATTTTCCGGTTTTTTCTTTAATTATATTGGTATAAAATTCCAGAATACATTCATAGTCATATTGCATCAGTGAATTGTAGTCACGGGATTGAAAGGCGGAAATAAAGAAACGTTTTTCATTTTGAATAAACTGGAATTTCTTAATAAGCCCTTCTTTTAATGTGCAGCCGGAACCCATCTGACGAAAAGAACGATCGGCGAGCTGGCTAAAATGCCAGTTGACCAGATCATACTTGTCTTTAAAATTTCTATAAAAAGTTTGGCGTGTCATGCCACTGGTCTCGACAATCTCTTTTACAGTTATTTTGTCTAGTGGCTTTTTTCCCATTAGTTGTTTTAAAGAATCGATGAATCTATTTCGAGTTTTATCTAAGTTGTCCATTATGCATAATCTCCGATGTCAAAAATAATAAATCTAAAATCATTATAGGATTTTTGAAAAGGAAGTGCAATAAAAAGAGCATTATTTTGACGAAGGAATTCACAGAATAAACATAAAATCATCACATACTTTTCAAGGGATTCCCTTATATTGGTAGAAGATTTTGTTTGATAGGAGGAGAGACATTGATAGAAGTAAAGAATCTTACGAAGAGATATGGCAGGCATCTGGCAGTGGATCATCTGAATTTTACAGTGAAAAAAGGGCAGATCTATGGCTTTCTTGGACCAAATGGGGCTGGAAAATCAACTACAATGAACATTATGACAGGATATTTGGGAGCTACAGAAGGGCAGGTACTGATTAACGGGCATGATATTTTGAAAGAGCCTGAAGAGGCTAAAAGGTGTGTTGGCTATCTGCCAGAGATACCACCTCTGTATACAGAGATGACGGTAATGGAATATCTTCGATTTGCCGCAGAGTTGAAAAAGATACCGAAGAAAGAGAGAGAAGCACAGATCGGGGCAGTTATGAAACTTACGAAACTGCAGCCTGTGAAGGATCGTCTGATCAATAATCTATCCAAAGGATACAAGCAGAGAGTAGGGCTGGCACAGGCTATCTTAGGATTTCCAGAGATTATTATTCTGGATGAACCTACGGTAGGTCTGGATCCAAAGCAAATTATAGAGATTCGTGAACTGATTCGTAAACTCGCTAAGAATCATACGGTGATCTTAAGTTCGCATATTCTTGCTGAGGTAAGAGAAGTGTGTGATTATATTTTGATTATTGCAAATGGGCACCTTGTAGCGAGTGATACTCCTGAGAATCTGGAAAATTTGATGAGTGGGACGAATCATGTTGAGATAGAAGCAAAAGAGACGGAAGAAGCAGTAAAGAGAATTTTGAATAAGATACCGGAAATAAGAAAAGTAAAATATAAAAAGACGGATCATCAGACCTTGATTGCGGAGATTGAAGTAAAGGGGCAGATAGATATCAGGGAGAAGCTCTTTTTTGCATTTGCCGGAGAAAAATTACCGCTTTTAACATTAAAACTGAATAAATCTTCATTAGAAGAGATTTTCCTTGAACTGACACAAGAAGGAAACAGTAGTAAGTTTAAGAAAGGGGATAAGAGACAATGAGGGCAATCTATAGACGAGAACTGAAATCCTATTTTCATTCCATGATAGGTTATGTATTTATCGCATTTTTAGTGGCATTTACCGGAGTGTATTTTATGGCATATAACCTGAATTATGGATACCCGTATTTTTCATATGTATTGTCTGCAACTATATTTATCTATCTAATTGCAATTCCGATTCTTACCATGCGAAGCTATGCTGAGGAACGTAAGAACAAAACGGATCAGATGCTATTGACTGCTCCGGTTAGTTTGTTTCAAGTTGTAATGGGAAAATATCTGGCTATGGTAACTATTCTGTCGATTCCATGCGCGATTTATCTGATTTTTCCGCTGATTATTAAGACACAAGGGACAGCGTATATTGTGATTGATTATCTTTCTGTCTTTTTACTGTTTTTATTGGGATGTGTATATATCGCTATCGGGATGTTTATTTCCTCGTTGACGGAGAGTGTTATCATAGCAGCGATTGGGACGTTTGGAGTATTGATGGTGTTGTACCTTTGGAGTGGAATCCTAGATTTCCTTCCGACCTCTGCGCTGGCAAATATGCTTGGAATCATTGTGATTTTGTCCTGTGTGGTATTTGCTGTATGGCAGATGACGAAAAACTGGGTGATCAGTGTAGCGTTGGAACTGGCTGCAATGGTCGGATGTGTGATTACCTATATGATAAAGTCGACCCTGTTCGAGAGCCTGTTGTCTGAGATACTGGGAAAAGCAGATCTTACGAATGTATTTAATAGTGTGGCATCTAATCATCTTCTGGATGTAAGCGGAGTAATATTATATCTGACGCTCATTGCAGTATTCCTTTTCTTTACCATGCAGATGATACAGAAAAGACGTTGGAGTTAGGAGGAAATTATGCTGGAAAAAATAAAGAAGATTTTTAGAAGTGGGACTTCCAGGAATGGAAGTTACAGTGTTGGCATGATTGCACTGGTGATTGCGATTACAGTTGTAATAAATCTAATAGCCGGACAGCTGCCAGAAAGTATTCGCAGTATTGATGTCAGCGACAATAAGATATATGAGATTTCAGATACAACAAAAGATTTGCTGAAAAAATTGGACCAGAAAATTTCCTTTCAGGTATTTGCAGAGAAAGATTCCACAGATGAACGTATAAAAACGTTTCTTAAGAAATATGCTGAATTATCTGACAATATTGAAGTGGAATGGATTGATCCGGTATTGCATCCTTCTGAACTTACAGAAAACAATGTGGATTCAGATACGATCTTGATTACCAGCGAAAAGACAGGGAAAAGTACTTCCGTTTCCTTTGGGGACATTTTAGTGTATGATGAGTATTCCTATTATATGACGGGCAGTGTTTCTGCGACTGAATTTGACGGAGAAGGACAGCTTACCAGTGCTGTCAATTATGTGACCAGTGATACGATAAAAAAAATATATTATACGACAGGACATGGAGAGAATACATTCTCTACATCAGTATCAGATCTGCTGGGAAAGAATAACATGGCAGAAGAAGAGTTGAATCTGATGATGCAAGGTGAGATACCAGAGGATTGTGATTTGTTGTTTCTATATGCTCCAATGAAAGATATCACAGAAGATGAAAAGACGTTGATTGAAAATTACATGTCAAAAGGTGGAGATGTGTTCCTAATGCTGGGAGAGACAGATGATGCGACTCCGAATCTTGATACACTTCTTGAAGAATATGGCATGGAGTGTGAGGATGGCTATATTGCTGATATGCAGAGATGTTATCAGGGAAATTATTACTATATTTTCCCTCAGATCAATGGATCAGAAGAAATGATGAAAGGAATGTCTTCTGGAATGGTACTTTTGGTAAATGCACATGGATTTCATGTGACAGATCCTGCAAGAGAGACAATCACTGTGACATCATTCATGACTACATCTTCTGAGGCTTATGCTGTCACCGAAGATGAAGAAAAGCAGGGAACATATACGTTGGGAGCTGTCGCTGTTGAAAGTGTCGGAGCAGAGGATGAAGAAGACAGTGAAGAGACGAACAAGGAAAAAGATATTGAGAGCCGTCTTACAGTAATCTCTGCTGACAGTATGATCGATGCTCAGATTACAGATAGCTTTTCGACATTGGAGAACCTAGATTTATTCATGAATGCATTGTCTGCTAATTTTGATGATGTGCAGAATGTGGCAATTGAGCCAAAGAGTCTGGAAGTAACTTATAATACCATGCAGCATGCCGGAATTATAAGCCTGCTTGTGATTTTTGGAATTCCACTCATTATATTGGTGTTTGGATTCGTGCGTTGGTGGAAGAGAAGAAAAGCATAGCATAGGAAAGGAAAGATTCATGAAGCAGAAAAAAAGTATGTTAATATTAGTAGGAATTCTTGTGGTTTTAGCAATCTTGTATATTGGTCTTCGCTTCTGGAATCAGAAGAATTCCAGGGAAGAGGAAGAAAAGATTGCTGTCACCGAGGAAGTGAAATTGTTGGGATTGTCTTATACAGATGGGACAGATACTATGGCCTTCAAAAAAGAAGATGGAATATGGTATTATGAAGCAGATCAAGAGATTCCGATGAATCAGACCACAGTAGAGGATATTGTATCGAAAGTGGAGAATCTGTCAGCCGTTCGAGAGTTAGACAACCCAGATGATCTTGCGGATTATGGATTGGAGGAGCCGGCATATACCATTCGTTATACCACAGAAGACGAAGAAGAAAGCATTCTGTACATTGGAAATACTACTGGTGAAAATTATTATGTGACTATTAATGATACAAAGAAAGTGTATACGATTACCAGTGATTTGGTAACCAGCCTTCAATTTGATCTGTCTGGACTCGTAGAGAACGATTCAGTTCCGTCTATTGGAAGCGGTAATCTGAAAAAAGTAGAAGTTACAGAAGATGGAATGACCGATACATATGAAGAAGAAGGAGAGTTAGGAGAGCTGGCAGGTGGATTCGGGACCTTGTCTCTGACAGAATGTGTAGATTACCACGTAACAGAAGAAAAGCTTCTACAATACGGTCTGGACGAAGAAAACAGGATTACGGCAGTTGCAACTTATCAGGACTCTTCAACAGAAAAAGAAGAAACATTTACTGTATATATTGGGAATGTAGAGGAATCTGGTACATATCGTTATATTATGGCAAAGGATTCCAAAATGGTATATCAGGTGAATAAAGATATTGTGAAAAATATGATTACAGTTGAAGAAAAGTAAAATGGGACGGGGATTTTTCAAAAACCCCCGTCCCCATATTGCTTGAAGATACTTTTTTGTGACGTGAAAATGGAATTATTAAAGTTAAAGATAAATGAAATAAAGCATACGACTGAGAAAAATGGAAGCATAGAATAGCCGAAGCTTTCTACGCCTACCAAAATTGCGGCTAACAATGTATTGGTTCCACTGCTGAAGACAGCAGCAAATCCCAGTGCAGCACCAAACATCGGATCTAATCCAAGCATTGGAGCAATCACATAACCGAGGCAGGAACCGATGGAAAAAAGTGGAGCAACCTCTCCGCCCATAAATCCAGAAGATAATGTCAGAATTGTGAGCAGCATCTTCAAAAGCCAGTCGTAAAAATATATGACATTTTCATCTCCACCAAAACAGAGAGCAGTTAGATTAGATCCTGTACCGCAATATCTTCCCTGATGAAGAAGTGCCATTAAGACGGCAAGAATAATGCCCATGATGATGGCTTTCTTCAATGGAGAAGAAAAAGCAAACATTAATTTCAATCGCATATAACGCAGAAGCAAGGCAAACAGAGATCCAACAGCACCAAAGATCAGTCCCATAAGGGCGATTTTTAGAAGTAAAACAATATCATAATTTGAAGGATGGATGTTCAATGTGTCTAAAATATTGATGTAGAATTTGCGAAGTCCCAATGCACGGGAAGTATAGGCAGCACTTAAAGAGGCAACCGTTGCCGGAATCAGTGCGTGATATTCCAGCTTTCCGGCGACGAGGACTTCCAATGCAAAAAAGATGGCGGCAAGTGGAGTGCAGAATAGTCCTGCAAATCCAGCAGCCATACCCGTGATCAGGAACATTTTCTGACTGTCCTTTATATTAGTTACTTTATCAATCAGGCGACCGACATTATTAGAGACAGCAGCTCCGATCTGTACCGCAACGCCTTCTCTTCCGGCACTTCCGCCGAACAGATGAGTTAACCAGGTGGCAATCATTGACAGTGGAACCATCCGTATCGGAAGACCTACTTTATGACCAAAACCGACTTCAAAGACCAGCTTCATTCCTTTGTTGGCATTTTTCCCAAAGCGCTTATAGATCAGACAGATAAAGGCCCCTGTGGCTGGCAGAAATGGAAGAAGATACCAGAAGTATCGTTCTCTGATGGCGGTACATTTAAAAAGAATGGTTCCAAAAGCAGCATCAATAATACCTACCAGAATTCCAATGACCAGACCGGCAACTGCAAGCAAAAAGGTGTCTTTATAATATTTTGAAATATGTTTTATTAATGTTTTTAACACGGTGATAACCCTCATTCCTTGATATTCTCTCTATTTCATTATATCTTTCAGTAAAAAATGTGCAAGTATGATTTTTTGCTTGCAATCAGAAAATACATGTGATAACATATATAACAAATTTTAATTTATTAAAGTAAAGCGTTGAAAGAGACTCTGTTCTTTGGAACTTGACAGGAATGAGGCGTCACCGACTGAGAGCGCCCCTTGAGGAATAAGAACGATAGGGAACACTCTGGAGCAGACTGGTTGAACTTAAGTAGGTCAGTACGTTGGCGCACGTTACGCGTAAGAGAGGAACCTGATACAGGTTCAATGCGGGTGGTACCGCGGATAGCGAAGATGATATCCGTCCCGGAATACGTATGTATTCCGGGACGTTTTTTTGATATTTATCGGCTGTTCGTCCCGGGAAGAAAAGGAGGAAAAAAGCATGGATTATTTAACAGGAGTAAAACCAAAAGAAACGCTAGAAATCAGTGAATTGCTAGAACAGGTAAAACCTGGACAGAAAGTAAAAGTTAAAGGTGCGGTTCATACAATTCGTGATATGGGCACAGTGGCTTTTGTAGTTCTGAGAAAAAGAGAAGGACTTCTTCAGGGAGTGTATGAAGAAGGAATTGCCAAATTTGATTTGAAAGATATCAAAGAAGCAGCAACGATAGAAGTAGAAGGTGTGTTGGAAGAGAATGAAAAGGCTCCGAATGGAATTGAGATTCGTATGGAGACGCTTCGTATCTTGAGTGAACCTGTTGATGAGATGATGCCTTTGGCTATTTCTAAATGGAAACTGAATACTTCTCTGGAAGCAAAACTTAACTATCGTTCGATAGCACTTCGTAATGTCAGAGAACGTGCCAAATTCAGAATTCAGGAGGGACTTACCAGAGCATTTAGAGATTTCTTGTATAGTCAGGGATTTACAGAGATTCATACACCAAAGATTGGAGCAAAAGGTGCAGAAGGCGGTGCCAACATCTTTAAACTGGAATATTTTCATAGACCGGCAGTACTTGCCCAGAGCCCACAGTTCTATAAACAGATGATGGTAGGAGTGTTTGACAGAGTGTTCGAGACGGCTCCTGTATTCCGTGCTGAGAAACATAATACCAAGCGCCATCTGAATGAATATACCAGTCTCGATTTTGAGATGGGGTATATTGACGGATTTGAAGATATTATGGCGATGGAGACTGGATATCTTCAATATGCTATGGAATTGTTAGAAAAAGAATATGCAAAGGAATTGAAAATATTAGGCGTTACGCTTCCAAAAGTTGACAAGATTCCGGCGGTTCGTTTCAGCGAAATCAAAGAAAAAGTTGCTAAGAAGTATCAGCACAAGATGAGAAATCCATTTGATCTGGAACCGGAAGAGGAACAATTGATCAGTCAGTATGCGAAAGAAGAATGGGGCAGTGATTTTGTATTTGTGACTCATTATCCGTCAAAGAAACGTCCGTTCTATGCAATGGATGATCCAGAGGATACCAGATATACTCTGAGTTTTGACCTTTTGTTCCGTGGTATGGAGATTACGACCGGCGGACAGCGTATTCACGATTACAAGATGCTGACAGATAAGATTGAGGCAAGGGGAATGTCTCAGGAGGGAATAGAACAGTATCTTGCAACATTCAAGCATGGAATGCCGCCACATGGTGGAATCGGAATCGGGCTGGAACGTCTGACAATGAAACTGATCGGGGAAGACAATGTAAGAGAGACCACATTGTTTCCACGAGATTTAAGCAGACTGGAACCATAGTATTTTAATAGGATAAAAGAAAAAGGGGCCAGGTATTCAAGAGAGGAAAGTATATGTTTGGAAGAAAATGTACGTTATGTGGGGGAAAGTTAGACAGAAGAGGAATCTGTACGGAGTGTGGACTGGATAATAACAAATCAGAAAAAAACTATCATGTCAATCAAAGCAGCTGTGATAACATGCCGATGACACATGTCCATGAAGATGAGAAGAAGCCTTCTTATGTTAAGAAGAATACACAGGATCGACAGGCCCAGAAGGTTCAGAAAAAGAAGAAGTCAAAGCGGCCCAGAATTATCGCTTTTGCAATGCTGATAATCATTGCGGGGATGATTATCTTCAGTGTTGTAAGTTATCTTATGCAGACAGTGCTTTTTGATTCCGATGACTCTTATTATACTGACTATGAATATGATCCATATGCAAGCCTGGATAAGGAAAATCCTGAGTCTGGGGATGAGGCAGAATATGAACTGCCTTCAGGGACTTATATAGTAGGTCTTCATATCCCGGCCGGTGATTATGAAGCAGTTGTTCAGTACGATTTTGATGCGATTCAAGTGTCTGATTATGAAAATGGAATATATCTATATGAGTATGCGGGACAGGATGAAGAGAATTATCTGGATGATCTTAGGTTGTTCGATCATGCAATCCTGACCATATCATCTGAAACCAGCGTGACACTGAAAACGGAAAATGCACAGCCGCTCTCTGTAAATGGAATTGCAAATCCAGTCATAGATTCCTACGAAATCACAGATAGTGGAACCCGGACGGCAGGTGTGGATTTTGCTGCGGGAATATACGATCTGGAACTTCTGGAAGGGACAGGTGCGATTAATCTTGTAATCTATGCCGAAGATGGAAATGAATATAGTTATGAAAGCATCTATCTTGGTGAGGATCAGTCAGATGGTAAAGAGTATAAGTACATGGTAATTCCAGAAAACACCCAGATTACCTGTGAAGAAGGTATGAGACTTATAATGACCCCGAGCGAGACGATAGAATCGACAGATTATCTTGGCTTCTATACGAGATATTAAGGAGGAGAATTATGGCAAATAAAATATCAGATGAGACAATAGAATATGTTGGCATTTTGGCAAAGTTAGAATTGTCTGGTCAGGAAAAAGAAGATGCCAAGGCTGATATGGAAAAGATGTTGGATTATATTGATACATTGAATGAACTGGATACAGAGGGGATAGAACCAATGTCTCATGTATTTCCGGTCAATAATGTATTTCGAGAGGATGTTGTAGAAAATGGCGATGGCAGTATCGATACTCTTGCCAATGCACCACTTAAGAAAGACAACAGCTTTAAAGTACCGAAAACTATTGGATAGGAGGAAAACAGCAAAATGGATATTACAAGTTTGACAGCCGTAGAATTAGGAAAAAAGATAAAAGCAAAAGAAATATCTGTTGTGGATGCTGTGAAGGCTTCTATCGAACAGATTGAAAAAGTAGAAAAAGATGTCCACAGTTTTGTGACGATTGACCGAGAAGGTGCGCTCGAACGTGCCGAAGAAGTACAGAAGTTAATTGATGACGGAACATTGACAGGTCCACTGGCTGGTGTCCCGGTTGCTATTAAAGATAACATGTGCACAAAAGATATGCTGACGACTTGCAGTTCTAAGATCTTAGGTAATTTTAAACCGACATTTACTGCGGAAGCAGTGAGAAATCTTGAGAAGGCAGGAGCTGTAATTATTGGAAAGACGAACATGGATGAATTCGCCATGGGAAGTACTACCGAGACTTCTTATTATGGAGAGACAAAGAATCCATGGAATCTTAAACATGTTCCGGGAGGCTCGTCCGGTGGTTCCTGTGCAGCAGTGGCAGCAGAAGAATGTCCGTATGCATTAGGGTCTGATACGGGTGGTTCGATTCGTCAGCCCAGCTCTTTCTGTGGAGTTGTCGGAATAAAGCCAACTTATGGAACGGTATCCCGATATGGACTGATCGCTTATGGTTCTTCTCTGGATCAGATTGGACCAATTGCCAGAGATGTAACGGATTGCGCAACGATTCTGGAAGCTATCGCATCTCATGATCCAAAAGACAGTACTTCGATTGCAAGGGAAAAATATGATTTTACCAGTGCACTGGTAGAAGATGTAAAAGGTATGAAGATTGGTATTCCAAAAGATTATTTTGGAGAAGGACTAGATCCCGAAGTAAAAGAAAAGATTCTGGATGCTGTGAAAGTACTGGAAGAAAAGGGAGCCATTGTAGAGGAATTTGATCTGAACCTTGTTCAATATGCAATCCCGGCATATTATGTCATTGCATCTGCAGAAGCAAGCTCTAATCTGTCACGTTTTGATGGCGTAAAGTACGGATACCGTACCGAGGAATATGAAGGACTTCATAATATGTACAAAAAAACACGTTCCGAAGGGTTCGGCCCAGAAGTAAAACGTAGGATCATGCTTGGATCATTCGTGTTAAGCTCTGGTTATTATGATGCATATTATCTGAAAGCATTAAGGACAAAAGCGTTGATCAAGCAGGAATTTGACAAAGCATTTTCAAAATATGATGTCATCATTGCACCGGCAGCGCCGACGACAGCTCCAGAGCTTGGTAAGAGCTTAAGTGATCCGTTGAAAATGTATCTGGGCGATATCTATACGATTTCCGTTAATCTTGCAGGCCTTCCGGGAATCAGTCTCCCGGTAGGAACAGATTCCAAGGGACTTCCGATAGGAATGCAGATTATTGGAGATTGTTTTGAGGAAAATAAGATTATCCGCGCAGCATATACACTGGAACAGACCAGAACTTATGAGAGACCAGAACTTGTGAAAGGAGGCAGATAATTATGGCAAAACAGTATGAGACAGTCATCGGACTGGAAGTCCACGTAGAACTTGCAACCAAGACCAAGATCTTCTGCTCCTGCAGCACAGAGTTCGGAGGTGCGCCGAATACCCATACCTGTCCGGTATGTACCGGTATGCCAGGATCTCTTCCTGTTTTGAATAAGCAGGTTGTAGAGTATGCAATGGCTATTGGTCTGGCAACTAATTGTGACATTACAAAGGTATGTAAATTCGACCGTAAGAATTACTTTTATCCTGATAACCCACAGAATTATCAGATTTCTCAGTTGTATCTTCCGATTGCAAGAAATGGTTATGTTGAGATAGAAGTGGGAGATACGAAGAAGAAAGTCCGCATCCATGAGATGCATATGGAAGAGGATGCCGGAAAACTGATCCATGATGAATGGGATGACACTTCTCTGGTAGATTATAACCGAAGTGGTGTTCCGTTGGTAGAGATCGTATCAGAGCCAGATATGCGTTCTGCAGATGAAGTCATTGCTTATCTGGAAAAATTGCGTATGATTATCCAGTATCTGGGAGCATCCGATTGCAAATTGCAGGAAGGTTCCATGAGAGCGGATGTGAACTTGTCTGTCAGAGAAGTCGGAACAGAAAAGTTCGGAACCAGAACGGAGATGAAGAATCTGAATTCATTCAAGGCCATAGCAAGAGCTATCGAAGGAGAGCGGGAACGTCAGATTGAACTTCTGGAAGACGGCAAAGAGGTGGTGCAGGAGACCAGAAGGTGGGATGATAATAAGGAATCTTCACATGCAATGCGCTCCAAAGAGGATGCGCAGGATTATCGTTATTTTCCAGAACCCGATCTGGTGCCGATCGTGATCAGCGATGAGTGGATTGAGAAGATTAGATCCCAGCAGCCGGAATTCCGTACGGAAAAACTGGAAAGATACAAGAAAGAATTCGATATTCCACAGTATGACGCTGAGATCATTACCGGCTCAAAGCATATGGCAGATATCTTTGAAGCAACAACTGCCATATGCAAGAAACCGAAGAAGGTATCGAACTGGCTGATGGTGGAGACTTTACGTCTATTGAAAGATAACGATATGGAGCCGGAAGATATTCGATTCTCACCGGAAAATCTTGCAAAACTGATTGAGCTGACAGAAGCAGGAACCATTAATAGTTCTGTCGCAAAAGATGTGTTCGAAAAGATATTTGCAGAAGACATTGATCCGGAGAAATATGTAGAGGAACATGGACTGAAGACTGTCAATGATGAGGGTGCTCTGCAGGAAGTTCTGGAAAAAGTCATTGCAGATAATCCGCAGGCAGTAGCTGATTATAAAGGCGGCAAAGAAAAGGCTCTTGGAGCTCTTGTCGGACAGACTATGAAGGCCATGAAAGGAAAGGCCAATCCCGGAATGGTAAATCAGAAGTTAAAAGAGATGTTAAGTTAATATTAGACAAGGCTATCTGCCTGTGTTACAATTGTACCGGAGAGAAATACCATCGGTGTACAGAGATGTCAGTACACCGATGTTGTTGACAAAATACATATTCAGAAAAGGAGAGGTCATATGGGAGGATTTTTTGGTGTAGCATCAAAAAGGGACTGTGTTCTGGAGCTTTTTTATGGAGTAGATTATCATTCACATCTTGGAACAAGACGAGGAGGAATGGCAACTTATGGGGAAGAAGGTTTTAACCGTGCCATTCATAATATTGAGAACTCCCCGTTTCGTACAAAGTTTGACCGAGATGTCAGCGAGATGAAAGGACATCTTGGAATTGGCTGTATCTCAGATTTTGAACCACAGCCATTATTGATTCGTTCAAAACTTGGAAGTTTTGCAATTACAACGGTAGGAAAAGTGAATAATTATGATGAATTATTGAATCGTTTGTATGAAAGTGCAAATTCTCACTTCCAGGAGATGACGAATGGACAGATCAATGTCACAGAATTGATGGCAGCATTGATCTGTGAAAAAGATTCTATCTTAGAAGGAATCAAATATGTTCAGGAGCTGGTAGACGGTTCTATGACGATGTTGGTTATGACAAAGGATGGAATCTATGCGGCCAGAGACCGTTATGGGCGGACTCCGCTGGTGATCGGTCATAAGGACGATGCTTATTGTGTATCTTTTGAAAGTCATGCGTATATCAATCTTGGATATACAGACTATAAAGAACTGGGACCTGCAGAAATTGTTTATATTACACCGGAAGGTGTTGAAGTATTAAGTGAACCACAGAAAGAGATGAAGATCTGTTCATTCCTGTGGGTATATTATGGCTATCCGACTTCATCTTATGAAGGTGTCAATGTAGAAGAGATGCGTTACAAATGCGGAAGCATGCTGGCAAAAAGAGATGGAGATTCCGTGCATCCGGATATTGTGGCAGGAGTTCCGGATTCTGGTATCGCCCATGCAATTGGATATGCCAATGAATCGGGGATTCCGTATGCAAGACCATTTATCAAATACACGCCTACCTGGCCAAGATCATTTATGCCGACGAATCAGAGCCAGCGTAATCTGATCGCGCGTATGAAACTGATTCCGGTTCATGCATTGATTGAGAATAAGAAGCTTTTATTGATTGATGACTCCATTGTACGTGGAACACAGTTGAGAGAGACGACGGAATTCTTGTATCAGAGTGGAGCTAAAGAGGTACATGTCCGTCCGGCATGTCCGCCGATCATGTACGGCTGTAAGTATCTGAACTTTTCCCGTTCCAAATCAGAGATGGAACTGATCGCCAGACAGATGATCAAGAAACGGGAAGGGGAAGATGTCCCTAAGGAAGTATTAGAAGAATACTCCAATCCGTGCAGCTGCAAATATGCACAGATGATTGAAGATATCCGCAAGCAGCAGAATTTTACAACACTTCGATATCACCGACTGGACGACTTGCTAGCATCTATCGGAATTGAACCATGTAAAGTATGCACCTATTGCTTTGATGGAAAAGAATAGAATAAGATATTGTATGATAAAATGACTCATGGCAAAACAGCTATGAGTTATTTTTTTACTCTAATTTTTAGATTTCTTTAAGAATTGTTTTATAAATCAACATTTTTCTTTCCTTATTGTACGTGATATAATAAATACAATAATTCATTTTCGGAGGTATGGTATGGGTGAATTTGTCTCATTAGAGAATGTAAAAAAGATATATAAGATGGGAGAAGTTGAGATTATGGCGGCAGCCGGAATCGATTTTCAGATAGAACGAGGGGAATTCGCGGTTGTTGTCGGACCCAGCGGTGCCGGTAAGACGACAGTCTTAAATATCCTTGGAGGAATGGATACAGCGACATCGGGGAAGGTTATGGTGGATGGAGAGGATATTGCCAGATATTCCCAGAGGCAGTTGACGGCATACCGGCGGGATGACATTGGTTTCGTTTTTCAGTTTTATAATCTGATTCCGAATCTGACGGCATTGGAAAATGTAGAATTAGCACTTCAGATCTGTAAGGATCCCATGGACGCGGCAGAAGTATTAAGAGAAGTGGGGCTGGGCGAAAGGCTTGATAACTTCCCGGCACAACTGTCTGGAGGGGAACAGCAGAGAGTGTCTATAGCCCGTGCACTGGCAAAGAATCCGAAGCTGTTGTTGTGTGATGAGCCGACAGGAGCATTGGATTATAATACGGGAAAATCCATTTTGAAACTTCTGCAGGATACCTGCAGAGAGAAAGGGATGACGGTTATTCTGATTACGCATAATCAGGCAATCGCACCGATGGCAGACCGGGTCATTAAGATTAAGAATGGAAAAGTATCCGATGTGGTGATAAATGAACATCCGGTATCGGTAGAAACAATCGAGTGGTAGAAATCATTTTTCTAGAGGAATATCAATGAAAGTATTAGTACTGTGCGGAAGTCCGCATAAAGATGGAACAACTAATGCATTGGACTTCGACAGGAATGTTTATAAAAAGTTTATAATTTTAACAGAATTGTTAGCACTCTTTTTGAAAGAGTGCTAATTTTCTATTGACATTTAAATTTATCGGTATTATCATATCTTTTGAGCAAAACAAACGGGGTATTCCCTGTTTCAAAAATATATAGAAAATAATCTAAAATAATAACAGGAGTGGTGAAGATGGAAGCAAAAAAAGGAAGTTTATCAATCAGTAGTGAGAACATATTCCCAATTATCAAGAAATGGGTTTATTCAGATCATGACATTTTTGTCCGTGAGATGGTATCTAATGGATGTGATGCGATCACTAAGCTGAAAAAATTAGATATGATGGGTGAATACCAACTGCCGGATGATTATAAACCATCCATTCAGGTAGAAGTAAACCCGGAAGAAAAGACCCTGAAATTCTCAGATAATGGTCTTGGTATGACTGCAGAAGAAGTGGAAGAATATATCACGCAGATTGCATTTTCCGGAGCAACAGAGTTTCTGGAGAAATACAAAGACAAGACAACCGAAGATGATATGATCGGTCACTTCGGACTTGGATTCTATTCCGCATTCATGGTAGCAGATGAAGTCCATATTGATACTCTTTCTTATAAAGAAGGTGCGGCTCCGGTACACTGGGTAAGTAACGGCGGTACAGAGTATGAGATGGAAGACGGGAATAAAGAAACTGTAGGTTCAACGATGACATTGTATCTGAATGAAGACAGTCTGGAATTCGCGAATGAATATCGTATGAGAGAAGTCATTGAGAAATACTGTTCTTTCATGCCGGTAGAGATCTTCCTGGCAAAAGAGAATGCTGAGCCGGAATATGAGACCATCGATGAGGCAGATCTGAAAGAAGACGATGTTGTCATTGAACACATCCATGAAGATGCCAAGATGGAAGAGAAGGAAAATGAAGATGGCGAAAAAGAAATGGTAGAGGTTGAAGCGGCAAAAGAGAAAGTTAAGATTCAGAAACGCCCGGTTCCTTTGAATGATATTCATCCACTTTGGACAAAACATCCAAACGAATGTACTGATGAGGAGTATCAGGAATTCTACCGTAAGGTATTCATGGATTATAAAGAGCCTCTGTTCTGGATTCACTTGAATATGGATTATCCGTTTAACTTAAAGGGAATCCTGTACTTCCCAAGAATCAACACAGAGTATGATTCTATCGAAGGAACGATCAAGTTATATAACAATCAGGTATTTATTGCAGATAATATTAAGGAAGTTATCCCTGAATTCCTCATGGTATTGAAGGGAGTCATTGATTGCCCGGATCTGCCATTGAATGTATCACGTAGTGCATTACAGAACGATGGATTTGTTAATAAGATTGCAGATTACATTTCCAAAAAGGTTGCAGATAAGCTTTCTGGCATGTGCAAGACCAAGAGAGATGAGTATGAAAAATACTGGGATGACATCAGTCCATTTATCAAGTTTGGTTGCTTAAAAGATGAAAAATTCTGTGACAAGATGAAGGATGCCGTTCTCTTTAAGAACATTGATGGAAAGTACCTGACATTAAAAGACTGCATTGAAGAAAATGGCGGAGAAGTCGTTGAACCAAATGACAAGAAAGAGGATGCTGACAGTGCTGAGAATACAGATGAAAATAACGTAGAAGAGATTAAGACTACCATCTACTATGTAACGGATGAGATTCAGCAGAGCCAGTATATCAATATGTTCCGTAAGCAGGGCCAGGATGCAGTTATCTTAGGACATAACATCGACTCTCCATTTATTACACAGTTAGAACAGCGCAATCCAAAGATTCGCTTCCAGAGAATTGACGCCGATGTGACAGAACATATTAAGGAAGAAGTGGCTGAAGAAGATAAGGAATCATTTAAGACAATTTCTGACAGCCTGATTGAAATCTTCCGCAAAGAACTTGGAAACGATAAGTTGGATGTCAAGATTGAGAAATTAAAAGATGATAAAGTTGCTTCTATGATTACCCTGTCTGAGCAGAATCGCCGTATGCAGGAAATGATGAAGATGTACGGTATGAGCGGCATGGATATGGGCGGAGATACGACCCTGATACTGAATGCAAACCATCCACTGGTAAAATACGTGGTAGATAACAAAGAAAATGAAAACGTATCTATCATCTGCAAGCAGTTGTATGATCTTGCAATGCTGGCACACAAGCCACTGAATCCAGACGAAATGACTGCATTTGTAGAGAGAAGTAATGAGATCATGATGATGCTGACGAAGTAAGAGAATTCAATATTAAGCTATAGAATAGCCGTTACTGGACTTTGACGAGAGCAGGACGGCTATTTTTTGCTGTCATTATTCAATCATCTCTGCCAGCAATGTCTGTGCATATTCATCCCATTCGTGCTCCAGTGTCTTGTCCAGTGTAAAGGTATGCATGGAGATTCCGGTAATGCACTGCAGGGTAGAACCATCATAATGGAAGTTCAGATAGAGTCCCTGGATCTCTTCCGGGCGATAACCGTCAAGCTGATGATCCGCAAGAAAGGCAGCAAAGGTTTCCTGGGCAAGGGAGAGAACGATTTTAAAATTCAATGGGGTACGTTTGCCGCGGATGATACTGAAGCAATATTCGCGAACATCCTTCCAATAAGCATAAGACCGTTCAGGGGCTTCATCATAGAAGTCTTTGTGAAGGTATCCGTCGATGGTGAATTTATTAAAGGTTGTAATCTCGCTTTCGATAAAAGAGAACCGGTCGAAGGTATCTTTTAAGAGTAGATGAGACATACAGGATTTGGCTGATAATGTGAATATATTCATATGAAAAACTCCTTTTTGACTTTGGTTAATAGTATAGCATATGTTTGACTTTTATAGGGAAAAACAGTACAATATCTTTGAACTGTTTTTATAGGGAGAGCACAGTTAACGTGAAAAAAGAGAACAAAAGAAAATCTGTAAAAATTGAAGAAAAAGACCATGTTCTGCGCATTGCAGTGACTGTCGTGATTGCACTGCTCATTGTCGGTGCGATTATTGTTGTGGTAAGGCTTATGAATCCAAAGGCAGATACAGAAGCTGGAATTCAGAGACTTCATCAGATGGAGAAGACGGATATAAGTGAAGTGGACAGACAGATTCAGGAGCTGGAAAAAGCAGAACAGGAAGCAGATGAAGAGTGGGCCAGCCGGCCGGCCAGTGAGAAATTTGCCAATGCTTTTGTAATCGGTGACTCAGTGACACAGGGATTATATGAATATGGTGTATTGAATCAGGAAAATGTTCAGGCAGACAGAGGAGCCGGGGTATGTGATTCAGAAGTCAACAAGATAGAAGAGCATCTGACGAAGGCAATTGAGTTACAACCACAGGTATTGTTTCTTGCGTATGGGATGAATGATATTGAAGCATCCAGAGGGGATGTAGATCTTTTTATAGAAAAATATAAGAGTGTGTTGGATAGATTAAGAGAGGCTTTGCCGGATACTCGTATATATGTAAACAGTATCCTTCCGGTTCAACAGTTTGTGATAGACAATAATGAGTGGTATGGCAATATTACGGAGTTTAACGAAGAACTGGAAAAACTGTGTGAAGAGGAAGATGTGATATTTATTGATAATACGGATCTGGTAAAGGAAGAGTATTATTCGGAAGATGGAATCCATATGGCACCGGATTATTATACGGAATGGGTAGATCATATGGCGGAGGTTGCAAAATTATAATGAAAAAGCACAGGATAGATTTGCTGAATATATTGAAATATGCGATGGTGATCGTTCTTCTTGTTTATATCGGATTCTTGCTGTCACAAGAAGGCGGCAAAGATGTCTCGGTAAAAACGATACGCGAGAATATTCTGGCGGTTACTGAAACAAAAGGGATGACCAAAGGAACTACGCAGGATTTGAAGAAGTATTATGGCTTGAATGCTAATGATTATGAGGGAGTAATGCTGTATGTCCCGAATGATGTTATGAGTGTCAATGAGATTCTGGTCATTAAGCTTAAGGATAAATCACAGGCTGAGAATGTTGAAAAAGCTATTCAGAAGCGCCTGCATACGCAGAAGAACAGTTTTGAAGGATATGGAGCAGAGCAGACAAAACTGATTAATTCGGCGGTGACAGACAGCAGAGGATATTATGTATTATTAGCGATATCGAAGGATGCGGATCAGATATATGAAGCATTCAGAAAGAGCATATAGAGAAGGAAACATACAGAATGTTATTTAGCAGTATTGTATTTTTATTTACGTTTTTACCAATTGTGTTGATTTTATATTATCTGGTACCAAGACAGCTTAAGAACGCTGTTTTGCTTTTCGCAAGTCTGATATTTTATGCATGGGGAGAACCGGTCTATATATTTTTGATGATATTTTCCATTCTGTTTAATTATGTCAGTGGGCTGGATATTGCGAGAAACCTTCAGAACCGACGCGCGGCAAAGAAAAGTCTGGTGTTTAATCTGGTGGTAAATCTATGCGTTCTGGGATTCTTTAAATACGAAGGATTTGTGTTAGACAGTCTGAATGCAGTACTCCCGGTTCAGATACCATATCAGGAACTGGCTTTGCCGATCGGCATTTCTTTTTATACATTTCAGATATTGTCCTATATTATAGATGTTTATCGAGGTAATGTAAAGGTGCAGAAGAATCTTATGGATTTTGCACTGTATGTTACGATGTTCCCACAATTAATTGCCGGGCCAATCGTAAAGTATTCCGATATAGAGAGACAGCTTCATGTCAGAAAAGAATCCTGGGGAAAGTTTGGGGAAGGAACGATGTTTTTTATTCGCGGCCTTTCAAAAAAGGTGCTGCTTGCCAATACGATAGGAATGGTGCACACAGAAGTCTTAACTTTACAGCAGGGAAAGGTTTCCGTTTTAACGGCGTGGCTTGGGTGCCTGGCGTATACATTTCAGATATATTTTGATTTTAGCGGATATTCAGATATGGCTATTGGTCTTGGGAAAATGTTTGGATTTGAATTCCTGAAGAACTTCAATTATCCTTATATTTCCAAAAGTATTACGGAATTCTGGCGCAGATGGCATATTTCTCTTGGAACATGGTTTCGGGAATATCTCTATATTCCTCTGGGAGGAAATCGTGTCAACGTCGCGAAACACATTCGCAATTTATTGATCGTCTGGCTTCTTACAGGACTTTGGCATGGTGCTGCCTGGAATTTTGTTGTCTGGGGAGTCTATTATGGAGTGATCTTGATTATAGAGAAATATTTTCTGGGTGCGATTTTGGAAAAATTACCCAACATAGTAAAACGTATCTATAGCATTCTGCTGGTAATGATTGGATGGGTATTCTTCTTTAGCCCAAGTCTTGGAGGAGCGGCTGATTATCTAAAAGTAATGTTTGGAGCAGGTGCCCATGGACTGGTGGATCAGGAGAGCCTGTATCTTTTGAAAACGAATCTCATATCGTGGGTTGTACTGATACTGGGATCTACTCCGGTTGTTCATCGTACCTATGAGCAGATCCTGCGTAGAATGGGTGGCAAGAGTGTTGTTGTAAATTGTGTGGTGTATGCAATTTTGTTTTTGTTGTGTGTGGCATATCTGGTGACAGAGACATACAATCCATTCTTGTATTTTAGATTTTAGGAGCAGTTATGGAACAGAAAGACAGTAAGAAGAAAAAACTGCATAAGAAGAAAATGACAGCCATGACATTCCTGGGAATTCTGGTATTGATCTGTCTGATGAATCTGATTTCCCAAGATAAGGAATTCTCAGAGAAAGAGAATCGGATGCTGGAGCAGAAGCCAGAGTTTACATTAAGTAGACTTGAAAGCGGAAGATTCATGGAACAGTATGAATCATACAAATCAGATCAGTTTGTGGGAAGAGACTTTTGGGTATCCCTCAAGAGTCATGTGGATCTGATTGTCGGAAGAAGAGAGTCAAATGGTGTATTCAAAGGGAAGGATCATTATCTTCTGGAGGATATTGCCAGGCCGGATGAAGAACAGATGCAGCAGAATATCGAAGCAATCCAAGCGTTCGAGAATACTTATAATGATATTCCAATGTATATGATGCTCGTGCCAAATGCTGCAAATATTCTGGAAGATAAGCTTCCGCAATTCGCGGTAACAGAAGATCAGAATCAGATTTTTCTGGAAATACAGAAGTCACTGGAAGATCAACTGACTTGGGTGGATGTAAGTAAAGTGTTAAAAGCTCACAAAAAAGAGAATATATATTATCATACAGATCATCACTGGACGACATTGGGAGCATATTATGCCTATCAGACACTGATAGATGCCATGAAACTGGATTCATCCAAAGCACCAGAATTAAAGGCATATGCAGTAACCAATGAATTTAACGGGACGTTATCTTCTACCAGTGGGTATGAGATGGGATATGAAGAGCCAATTTATATCTATACATCAGAAGATGAAGGAGCAGGGCCGCAGATTGTGGTGAACTATGTAGAAGAGAAGCGTAAGACCGCAACCTTGTATGATGCATCTAAATTGGAGGAAAAGGACAAATATGCATTGTTCCTTGGAGGTAACTATGGGACAGTTGATATTCGGACAACTGCAGATACCACAGATCGTTTGCTGTTGTTCAAGGATTCTTATGCGAACTGTCTGATCCCGTTCCTGACTCCATATTATCGCGAGATCATCGTGATTGATCCACGGTATTATTATGGGGATATTCATGAAATTATGGAAGAAAATAAGATTACTAGTGTACTCTTTTTGTATAATGGAAATACCTTTGTAGAAGATAATAGTATCAGTGGAGTATTGCAAAATGGTGAGACTGAATAAATATCTAAGTGATGCTGGTGTATGTTCCAGAAGAGAGGCTGACCGATTGATTGAGAGCGGTCGAGTGACCGTTGATGGGAAAATGGCAAGTCCTGGAACAAAAGTAGAGCCGGGACAGGAAGTACGGATTGGAAAGAAAGTAATTAAAAATCATACAGAAAAGATAGTCCTGGCGGTAAACAAACCTGCCGGGATTGTTTGTACAGAAGATAAAAAAGAAAAAAAGAATATTATTCGTTATCTGAACTACCCTGTCCGAGTGACTTATGCCGGACGTCTGGATAAGGACTCGGAGGGACTTCTGATCATGACCAATGACGGAGACTTGATCAATGGAATGATGCGGGCGAGATACGGGCATGAAAAAGAGTATAAAGTTACAGTAAATCAACCGATTACGGATGAATTTGTGTATAAAATGGCATCGGGTGTGAGGATTATTGACCGAGAGAAAAAAATGGATGTTATCACACGTCCATGTAAAGTGGAGAAGATAGGGAAATATACATTTACAATAATATTGACCCAGGGATTGAACCGTCAGATCCGCAGAATGTGTGATGCTTTGGGATATAAGGTGACCAGACTGGTTAGAGTAAGAATTATGAATGTAAAACTTGGCGGCCTGAAAACAGGTGCTGTAAGAAAATTGACAGAGCAGGAGTTAAAAGAATTATATGAACAAGTCAAAGAAAGCCAGGATGCAGGAACTGGTAGAATTATTGAATAATGCGAGCCGTGCATATTATCAGGAAGCAGAAGAAATCATGAGTAACTATGAGTATGACCAGTTATATGATGAACTGCAAGAACTGGAGCAAGAATTAGGCATTACGTTATCTAACAGTCCTACAGTAAATGTCGGATATGAAGTGTTAAGCGAGTTGCCGAAAGAACGGCATGAAAGTCCGATGCTATCTTTAGATAAGACGAAAGATGTGGAAGAACTGAAGAGATTTGTGGGCAATCAGAAGGCTTTGATGTCGTGGAAGATGGATGGATTGACGATTGTCCTTACTTATCGGGAGGGAAGATTGTATAAAGCAGTTACCCGAGGAAATGGTGAAGTAGGTGAAGTCATTACCAATAATGCCAAAGTGTTCAAAAATATTCCTCTTCAGATCGCATATCAGGGAGAATTAATTTTGCGTGGTGAAGCCATTATCGGATATCGGGATTTTGAGAGAATCAACGAGGCAATTGAAGATGTAGATGCAAGGTACAAAAATCCGCGTAATCTTTGCAGTGGTTCTGTTCGTCAGTTGAATAACGAGATTACAGCGAAGCGAAACGTTAAGTTTTATGCATTTACCCTTGTGCAGGCAGAAAATGTGGATTTTCATAATTCCAGAGCTTGTCAGATGAATTGGCTGAAAGAACAGGGATTCGAGGTGGTGGAATACCATGAGGTGACTTCGGACACAGTAGAGCAGGAAGTTATTAAATTTTCAGAAAAAATTGCCGAGAATGATTTCCCATCCGATGGACTTGTGTTAGTATATGATGATATAGCGTACGGTCAGTCCCTGGGGCGAACTTCCAAGTTTCCAAGAGATTCATATGCCTTTAAGTGGGCGGATGAAGTTCGGGAGACGAAGCTTCTCGAGATTGAGTGGAGTCCTTCCAGAACGGGGCTGATTAATCCGGTCGCTATCTTTGAACCAGTGGAATTAGAGGGAACGACGGTAAGTCGCGCAAGTGTCCATAATATCAGCATCATGGAAGAACTGGAATTAGGAATTGGAGATACCATAGAAGTATATAAAGCGAACATGATTATTCCACAGATTGCAAGAAATCTGACACGCAGCGGGGTGAAGGATATTCCTGCACAGTGCCCGGTCTGTCAGGGAAAAACGGAGATTCGACAGGTCAGTAATGCCAGAGCACTCTATTGCACGAATCCAGAATGTCAGGCAAAACACGTAAAATCATTTGCTTTGTTTGTCAGTAGAGATGCTTTGAATATAGAGGGGTTATCTGAAGCAACACTGGAGAAATTTATCGCATTAGGTTATATCAAGGAATATGCAGATATATTTCATCTTGATCGTTATCAGGAAGAGATACAGACGTTGGATGGATTTGGCAAAAAATCATATCAGAATCTGATTGCAAGTATAGAGAAGGCCAGAACAACAACACTGCCAAGAGTCATCTATGCACTTGGGATTGCCAATATCGGTCTTGCGAATGCGAAGATGATCTGTAAGGAATTTCAGTATGATGTAGAAGCGATGCTTCAGGCTACGACCGAAGATCTCAGTGCAATATCAGGAGTAGGAGAAGTGATTGCAAGGGCATTCGTAGATTATTTTTCCGCAGAACGTCATGTAAAGCAATTGAGAGATCTGTTGGCAGAGTTAGATATTCCGAAGGAAGAGGCAGAATCAGGGAAACAGATATTTGCAGGAGTGAATTTTGTGATTACTGGAAGTGTCGAACATTTTGCAAATCGTGGAGAAGTAAAAGAATTGATAGAAAGTCTTGGCGGCAAGGTGACAGGTTCCGTTACTTCTAAGACCAATTATTTGATTAATAATGATGTGACGTCTACATCATCCAAGAATAAGAAGGCCAATGAACTTGGAATTCCAATCATATCGGAAGAGATGTTTCTAAATATGATACAAGAAGATCAGGAGGGCTAGAAAGAGGGAAATAACATGTCTGAACAGGATAATAAGAATGATATTGAAAAGGTAGAGGCTACAGTGGAAGATGTAGAGAATACCAAAGACCATGAGGATGAATATGAGAAGATCTGCTTTGTCTGCAGACGCCCAGAGAGTATTACGGGCAAGATGATTGATCTGCCGAATGGAATCTGTGTATGTAATGATTGTATGCAGAAGAGCTTTGATGCTATGACGAGTGGACAGATTGATTTCAGTCAGTTGATGAATATGCCGGGAGTGCAGATTCTGAATATGGCAGATCTGGAACAGGCTGTTCCAAAGAAGCAGAAAGTAAAGAAGAAAAAAGAGGGAGAGGAGAGAAAACCTCTGATTGACATTCAGAATATACCTGCTCCTCATAAGATCAAAGCCAAATTAGATGATTATGTGGTTGGTCAGGAATACGCGAAAAAAGCGATGTCTGTAGCAGTCTATAATCATTATAAGCGTGTGGCAACGGATACGATGGATGAGATTGAGATTGAGAAGTCCAATATGTTGATGATCGGACCTACAGGTTCTGGTAAGACTTATCTGGTCAAGACACTGGCAAAATTATTGGATGTGCCGCTTGCGATTACAGATGCTACATCTCTGACAGAAGCAGGGTATATAGGAGATGATATTGAAAGCGTGGTATCCAAGCTTCTGGCGGCCGCAGATAATGATGTGGAGAAGGCGGAGCAGGGAATTATCTTTATCGATGAGATTGATAAGATTGCGAAGAAGAAAAATACCAGTCAGAGAGATGTCAGTGGTGAATCTGTACAGCAAGGAATGCTGAAACTTCTGGAAGGAAGTGATGTTGAAGTTCCGGTGGGAGCAAACAGTAAAAATGCGATGGTGCCATTGACTACGGTAAATACAAAGAATATCCTCTTCATCTGTGGCGGAGCATTCCCGGATCTGGAAGGAATTATTAAAGAACGTCTGACGAAGCAAGCGACGATTGGATTCGGTGCAGATCTGAAGGATAAATATAATAACGATAAGAATATTCTGAGTAAAGTGACGACAGAGGATCTGCGAAACTTCGGAATGATTCCAGAATTCCTGGGACGTCTTCCAATCGTCTTCACCCTTCAGGGGTTAAATGAAGAGATGATGGTCAAGATCTTAAAAGAACCTAAGAATGCGATCTTGAAGCAATACCAGAAACTTCTGGCGTTGGATGAAGTGAAACTTGAATTTGATGACGGAGCTCTGCAGGCAATTGCCAAAAAAGCGATGGAGAAAGATACTGGCGCCAGGGCACTTCGGGCAATCATCGAAGAATTTATGCTGGATATTATGTATGAGATTCCAAAGGATGACAATATTGGTCAGGTCATTATTACAAAGGAATACATAGAAGGAACCGGCGGACCGATCATTATGCTAAGAGGTCAGGAGGTCGCAAGAATAGAATAATCAGGAGAATACCTCATATATTTTATAAAAAGTATATGGGGTATTTTTATGAACAGAGAAGAATGTAGAGAGAGGATTCTCTCGCAAGATTATCGGGATTTTCTCGTGCCGTTCTATCGCGGGGAAGAGACTCTGAATGTACAGACAGAAGATGCATGTGTCCAGAATGCAGATTTTGGTTATCGTGTAATCTATGCTGATCATACGCTTCTGAAACCGCTGAATTATAGTAATTACTGGTATAACTCGATACCAAATTGTTATTCTCTTCTTGATATGGAGGCTTTGAATGCTGCCGGAATCAGTGCAGTACAAAATTATCCTACCCTGCAGCTGATGGGAAGTCAGATTATGATTGGATTTGTGGATACAGGAATTGATTATCGTAATTTGGTATTCCGGAATATTGATGGCTCTACAAGGATTGCAGGAATTTGGGATCAGACAATTCAGACCGGAAATCTTCCGGAGAACTTAGACTATGGAAGTGAATATACAGAAGATATGATCAATGAAGCTCTTCGTACGGAAGATCCTCTAGAGGTTGTTCCCAGCATGGATGAAGATGGACATGGAACCTTTCTTGCAAGTGTTGCAGCTGGTAGTGCGGATGTGCCTAATCGCTTTCTTGGCGCTGCGCCAGAGGCGTCAATCGGTGTAGTAAAATTAAAGCCAGCCAAGAATTATCTGAAAGAATTCTATGCGGTACGTCAGGATGCAGTTTGCTTTCAGGAAAATGATATTATGTTGGGAATGAAATATTTAAATCAATTGGCAAATAAAAAAAATATGCCGTTGGTTATATGTGTGGCCTTGGGAACGAATTTCGGCGGACATAATGGTACGACCCTTTTGTCATCCATGATTGATATATATGCTTCTATTTTGAACCGAAGTGTGGTGATCGGAACGGGAAATGAGGCAGTACAGAGGCATCATTATTATCATCAATTTCAGAGTATGAATGAGCAGACAGATGTTGAATTACGTGTAGGTTCTGGTGTAGGAGCGTTTGCAGCAGAGCTTTGGACGACACTTCCCAATGTAATGACCATCTCTATCACATCGCCGACGGGAGAACGCACAGGGCACATATCATTGAGGCAAGGCTATACTTATAGTGTCAATTTTATATTTGATAAGACAGAAGTGAATGTGGAGTACAGATTATTATTGGAAAATAATGATTCCCAGCTGATATTTCTTCGATTCAGGAACCCTTCTGCCGGAATCTGGACCATTAATGTGGAACCTGTACAGATGTTGGAGGGAGAATTTCATATATGGCTTCCAGTCGAGGAATTTCTGGCAGGTGAGGTGTATTTTCTTGAAGCAAATCCAGACACGACGCTGACGGAACCCGGAACAAGCAGAAATGCTATGACTGTAGCATACTATAATGGGAGGGAGAATGGAGTTGATATTAATTCTGGAAGAGGTTATACTAGAGATGGATTAATAAAACCAGATTATGCGGTGCCTGGAGTCGAAGTAACCGGAGCTGGGTTGAATGGAAGCTTTGTAACCAGAACAGGATCTAGTGTAGCGACAGGAATTGCTGCGGGAGCAGCAGCACTTTTGATGGAATGGATCTTAGAACAGCCGGAAGCGCGGGGAGTGAATTCCAGTCAGATAAGGAATATTATTCTTCTTGGAACAGATCAGCGTGCGATGGTAGAATATCCGAATCGAGAGTGGGGATATGGAACGATGAATCTATTCCAGTCGTTGGATACGCTCAGACGGTTAAAATGATGGCAGGATTCAGAAGATAAGAAGGAGACGATGAATATGGCAGATTTTTTTGAAGATTTAGGAAAGAAAATATCAGATGTAGCAGGCGAGATTGGGAAAAAGACAGAAGATACTCTGGAAATCCAAAAGATTAAAAGTAATGTACGTTCGTTAAAACGTGCGAATGAAAGAGATCTGATGGACATTGGACGTATGGTATATGACAAATTCCAGAAAGGTGAAGTCGCAGACACTGATTACATTACTTTGTGCGAAGAGATTGAAAAGCGCGAAGAGGAGATGGAAAAGCAGGAAGAAGAGATTGTAAGAATCAAAGAGGGAATGTAGATGCTTTCATGGATGACAGGGCTGTTTGCCGGTTTGCTTGGATTGGATGAACTGTTCAAACAGTATGTAGAAGAGAATCTGGAACATGGCGAACAGAAAGAATTTTGCGGTGGAAAGCTAGTTGTCCGCAAGGTCTATAACAGAGGATTCCTGTTGAATGCATTAGACCATCATCCAAAGGTCGTAAAAGGAGCTTCTGCTTTTGCCGGGCTGTCACTTTGGGGATATGATATCTTTGCTTTCTTGAGAAGAGGCCATTATCTGGAAAAGTTAGGCCTTGCTATTGCAAGTGCAGGTGCGGCAAGTAATATATTTGACCGACTGGTAAGAGGAAAAGTCATTGATTATATAGGTTTTCGTGTGGAAAATTCGTTTTTGGCGAAGCTGACGGCTAATCTTGGAGATTTCTATCTTGCAATTGGAGCATTCCTTACTGCGATAGGTAATATAAGAAAATAAAACACAGGCGGCATGATGCAATCGGTATTGCATCGTGGCGCCTGTTTTGTTATGCAAAATATTCTTTGATCTGTTCCAGAATAATATCCATTAATCGTGTTCTTGCTTCAATGCTTGCCCATGCGACATGTGGAGTGATAAACAGTTTTTTACTGTCCTTGATAGCAAGAAGCGGATTATCGGGACTCATCGGTTCTACACATAATACATCCAGACCTGCAGCAGCAATCTCTTTGCAGTTCAGTGCATCTGCCAGAGCTTGCTCGACGACGATAGGTCCTCGACCGAGATTCAAAAATATGCAGGTTGATTTCATCTTGTGGAACGCTGCACCGTCCATCAGATTCTCTGTATATTGATTCAATGGGGCATGGACGGAGATGATATCAGAGGTCATCAGTAAGGTGTCCATGTCTACCTGATGATAACCGTCTTGTGGAGCACTTCCAGATGGAGATGCGTAGATGATATGACAACCAAATGCTTCAGCAATGGAGGCAACTCGTCTGCCGATATTGCCCAGTCCGATAATACCCCAGGTCTTTCCTTTTAATTCATAAAAATGTTCGGCAAAATGTGTAAAAATCGTATCATTTACATAGTGTCCTTTTTTTACATAGTCATCATAATAGCGCAATTTCTCTAATAAGTAGAAAAGCATGGCAAAAGTATGCTGCGCAACAGATTCTGTGGAATATCCAGCTACATTACGCCAGGCAATGCCGCGACTGTCCAGATAATCTTTATCCAGGTTGTTAGTTCCTGTTGCAGTTACACAGACAAGTTTCAGGTTTTTTGCCTGTCCAATCGTAGTTTCGTTAATCTGAACTTTATTGACAACAAGAACATCAGCATCAGTGACTCTGGCAGGTACCTCATCAGAAGTAGAAAAAGCGTACTTTACAACTTCTCCCAGTTGGTCGTAGCCAGACAGATCAATATCATCTCCGATTGTTTTGGCGTCTAGAAATACAATCTTCATACATGTGCCTCCTTTTAATATTATTGATAATTTGAGCCCGTTGTAAAAAAGAGCATGAAAAAAGCGGGTGATGGGAATCGAACCCACGTATCCAGCTTGGAAGGCTGGTGTTCTACCATTGAACTACACCCGCATGTTGTTATAAATATCGGGGTGACAGGATTCGAACCTGCGACCTCCTGGTCCCAAACCAGGCGCTCTAGCCAAGCTGAGCCACACCCCGATGAAATTGTTAATTGAAATCACTCTCGTGAACGAGTTATATAATACCATCTTTTTTGAAAAAAGGCAAGAGGAAATTATCAAAGAATGTTAAAAATTTTTCAAATTTTTTTCTGGGACGGATTAAGAATTCTTTAAGTTGTCACATAACCACGGGTGGAGTATAATTACTGTCATGAAGTTTTGCAAACTGAGATTATGTCATCGGACATAGTTATGATATAGATTCATTGAATGATTTAGATCAACGAGAGGATGAATAACTAGATGTACCAGCAAAAAAGAAGAAAGAAATATTCTAAACGCAAGCAACAAGTAAGGCGTCAATTGCTAGTGATAGCGGGAGTCTTGTTAATGATTATCGTGGCTCTGGTAAGCTGCCAGATCCAAAGACATAAAAAAGAAGCAGAAGTAAAGGAAACCACGAAGATTACACAACAAGAAAAAGAAGAGAAGGAGACTGTAGAAACAGAAGCCCAGAGATTGGAGCGTGTAAAAAGGGAAGCCAAGGAAAATGGATATCCGGAAGGTGTCATCGATCTTCTGGGCAAGAATAAAGAAACGATTGATTTTGTAGAGGATTATGGCGAGAAAAAGGATGACCCCAGTGCTGATACCATAGGGGATGATCTGGAAGCAGGAGAGATTCCACAACTGATCCAATGGGATGAACGTTGGGGATATGCACCTTATGGAACAAGTATCGTGGCCGTCAGCGGCTGTGGACCTACTTGTCTTTCCATGGTAGCGGCAGGACTTAATGAAGACCCGTCGATTACGCCTGCCAAAGTGGCGGCATATGGTACGGAGAATTCTTATGTAGATGAGAATAATGATACTTACTGGAAATTCATGAGTGAGGCCGGAGCAAACTGGAATCTGTCCTGCTACGAGGGGTTGCTTTCGGAAGAACAGGTGAGCGCAGAACTAACAGCCGGACATCCAATTATCTGCAGTGTAGGGCCAGGAGATTTTACGAAAATTGGACATTTCATCGTGTTAACGGGGTATGAAAGTGGAAATGTTACGGTCAATGACCCGTTTAGCCAGAAAAACAGTGATAAGACTTGGGTATATGCAGAGATTGCAGACCAGATAAAAGCAATGTGGATTTATTCTTTGAAGGAATAGCTTTACATGATTTCCAAAAAAACTGAAAATATTAGCACTCAACACTTGACAGTGCTAACAAAAAGCGTTATTGTTATATCGTAAATAGAACAATAACGCTTTTTATATAGGAGGTTGTCAGTATGAATATTAATAAATTTACGCAAAAATCATTACAGGCTGTTCAAGGCTGTGAACGTGTGGCATTGGATTATGGCAACCAGGAGATTGCACAGGAACATCTGCTCTACACATTGCTGACGCAGGATGACAGTCTGATTCTCAAGCTGATTGAGAAGATGGGACTCGATAAAAGCAGCATGATCAATCGGGTGGAAGAAGCACTCGGGAAGCGCCCGAAGGTTCAAGGCGGACAGCAGTATGTAGGACAGGATCTGAACAATGCACTGGTTCATGCGGAAGATGAGGCAAAGCAGATGGGAGATGAATATGTTTCTGTTGAACATCTGTTTTTGTCCATTATGAAGTATGCAAGCAAAGAGATTAAGACGATTTTCCGGGAGATGGGAATCAGCAGGGAAGGATTCCTGCAGGCATTATCTACAGTCAGAGGCAATCAGCGCGTGACCAGCGATAATCCAGAGGATACGTATGACACTCTGAATAAATATGGTTCTGACCTTGTAGAACGTGCCAGAGAGCAGAAGATGGATCCAGTCATTGGACGTGATTCCGAGATCCGTAATGTGATTCGTATTCTGTCTCGTAAAACGAAGAATAATCCGGTTTTGATCGGAGAACCGGGAGTAGGTAAGACGGCAGTAGTTGAAGGCCTTGCTCAGCGTATTGTGCGTGGAGATGTACCGGAAGGCTTGAAGAATAAGACCATATTCTCACTGGATATGGGTGCGCTGGTAGCAGGTGCGAAATATCGTGGAGAGTTCGAGGAACGTCTGAAAGCAGTGCTGGAGGAAGTAAAGAACAGCGACGGCAGAATTATTCTTTTCATTGATGAGCTCCATACGATTGTAGGTGCAGGTAAGACAGACGGTGCCATGGATGCCGGCAACATGTTAAAACCAATGCTGGCAAGAGGAGAGCTGCACTGTATCGGTGCTACGACCCTGGATGAATATCGTCAGTACATTGAGAAAGATGCTGCACTGGAACGTCGTTTCCAGCCGGTAACCGTAGATGAGCCTACCGTGGAAGATGCCATTTCTATTCTGCGTGGACTGAAAGAGCGGTATGAAGTATTCCATGGCGTGAAGATTACAGATGGTGCTCTGGTAGCAGCGGCAACATTGTCAGATCGCTATATTTCCGATCGTTTCTTACCAGATAAGGCGATTGACCTGGTGGATGAGGCATGTGCCCTGATTAAGACAGAACTGGATTCTATGCCGACAGAGCTGGATGAACTGCGGCGTAAGATCATGCAGATGGAGATTGAAGAGGCTGCACTTAAGAAAGAAGATGACCGTCTCAGTAAGGAACGGCTGGAACACCTGCAGCAGGAGCTTGCAGAGCTTAGAGAAGAGTTCGCAGGAAAGAAAGCGCAATGGGATAATGAGAAGGTTGGAATCGAACGAGTTCAGAAGATTCGTGAAGAGATAGAACAGGTCAATAAAGAGATTGAGAAAGCGCAGCATTCTTATGATCTGGAGAAGGCAGCTGAGCTTCAGTATGGAAGGCTGCCTCAGTTGCAGAAGCAGTTAGAAGCGGAGGAAGAGAAGGTAAAGGATGAAGATATGTCTCTGGTTCACGAAAGTGTAACCGATGAAGAGATTGGGCGAATTGTATCTCGATGGACTGGGATTCCTGTGGCTAAGCTGAATGAAAGTGAGAGAAGCAAGACTTTACATCTGGCAGATGAACTGCATAAGCGTGTTATCGGACAGGATGAAGGTGTGGAGCTGGTAACCGAAGCAATTATCCGTTCAAAAGCCGGAATTAAGGATCCGACAAAACCGATTGGTTCTTTTCTGTTCCTTGGTCCTACCGGTGTAGGTAAGACAGAGCTTGCCAAGGCGTTGGCAGAAAGCCTCTTTGATGACGAGAACAATATGGTACGAATCGATATGAGTGAGTATATGGAGAAGTACTCGGTGTCTCGACTGATCGGAGCGCCTCCGGGATATGTTGGATATGATGAAGGCGGTCAGCTTACAGAGGCAGTTCGCAGAAAACCATATTCTGTAGTGCTTTTTGATGAGATTGAGAAAGCGCATCCAGATGTATTTAATGTATTGCTTCAAGTATTGGATGACGGACGGATTACGGATTCACAGGGACGTACCGTGGACTTCAAGAATACGATTCTGATCATGACCTCTAATATCGGCTCTTCTTATCTGCTGGACGGTATTGATGAACAGGGAAATATCAGTGAAGCAAGCCAGCAGGCAGTTATGGAAGAATTACGGGCACATTTCAGACCGGAATTCCTGAATCGTCTGGATGAGACGATTATGTTCAAACCATTGACGAAAGATAATATTTATGACATTATTGACTTATTAATAGCAGATGTCAACAAGCGTCTGGATGACAAAGAGATTCAGATTGCACTTACGGATGCGGCAAAGAGTTATATCGTGGATGCCGGTTATGATCCAACTTACGGAGCACGTCCGCTGAAGCGTTATCTGCAGAAGAATGTGGAGACTCTTGCTGCAAAATTAATGCTTCAAGGGGATGTGGGTGCACAGGATACGATTGTGATAGACGTGGAAAATGGCAGACTAACGGCAAGGAGTTAGGTCGAAAGTGTCAATCATATTTCATATCGATGTAAATTCCGCTTATCTTAGCTGGACAGCGGTAGAACAATTGAAAAATGGCGCAGAAGTAGATCTTCGGACCATTCCGTCCATTATCGGCGGAGATCAGAAGTCCCGGCACGGAGTGGTTCTGGCGAAGTCTGTTCCTGCGAAGAAGTATGGCATTCGTACGGGAGAACCTGTTGCGAATGCCTTTCGCAAGTGTCCTAATCTTGTGACAGCGCCGCCAGATCATAAGTTATATCATCAATATAGTGAGCGGCTGATGGTTTTTCTGAGAAGTTACACGGATCAGATTGAACAGGTCAGTGTGGATGAGTGTTATATGGACTTTACAGAGATCGCCGGAAATTACAGTTCCCCGGTAGAGGGAGCCATGGAGATCAAGAATGAAGTGTACCGAAGATTTGGCTTTACTGTCAATGTGGGAATATCCAGTAATAAGCTGCTGGCGAAGATGGCATCTGATTTTGAAAAACCGAATAAAGTGCATACGTTGTTCCCGGAAGAGATTCCGGTGAAAATGTGGCCGCTTCCGGTACGAGAATTATTCATGGCGGGCCGCTCCAGTGTGGAGACACTGAATAAACTGGAAATCCATACGATCGGAGACCTTGCCAATACAGATCCCGCCATATTAGAATTGCATTTGAAAAGCCACGGGAGAAAACTGTGGGAATTTGCCAATGGGATGGACGAGTCCAGGGTAGAGAAGGAGAAAGCAGAGGCCAAGGGAATCGGAAATTCCGTGACGTTGCCAAAGGATGTCGAGACGGAAGAGGAAGCCGGTAGGATTCTGAATGAACTGGCGGAAAGTGTTTCCAGAAGACTTCGGAATGCCGGACAAAAGGCAGGAATGCTGAGTGTGGAGATCAAATATCACACATTTACAAGCGTATCTCATCAAAAGCAGGTGGAACAGGCTATCAATCAGAAGAAAGACATATATATGGCGGCAATGCAATTGTTCCGAGAGTTGTGGAATGGCGAACCAATCAGATTATTGGGAATCCGAAGCTCGAAGCTTGTCGAAGAGAGCGAGCCGCAGCAATTAAGTATTTTTGACATTCCCGTCAAATCCGAAGAAGAGATCCGGCGAGAGAAAAAAATTGCCAGATTGGATGCCGCTTTAGATAAAGTGCGCAAGAAATATGGAAAAGAGATTGTACAAAAAGGACAAACTTCTGCTGGTGGTGTTGACAAAAAAATTTGATAAAGATATACTGATAATCAGAAGAGCAGATGCGAATTATATTTATTATAGTTTGTAGCTGTTCTTTTTTGCGTTAATATGGGTATTTTGCTATGAAATAGAAGGAGGTTTTCGCATGAATCAGACAAAAGTAAAAGAGCTGGCGATGGATATTTTGGTGGATGTTGTGGCTGGCATGGTTATTGCAATTGGAGTTTATAATTTCGCATTAAATGCGAATTTTCCGGTGGCCGGATTTTCCGGAATCGCAATTATTCTCTATCACTTATTCCGAATCCCGGTAGGTATCGGAACAATCTTACTGAACATTCCGGTTTCCATCTTCTGTTATAAATTTTTAGGAAGAACATTTTTCTTAAAATCCGTGAAAAGTATGATTATATCATCTATCTTAATGGATTATGTAGCACCAATGTTCCCTGTATACAATGGAAGCCGTCTGCTTGCTGCGTTATGCATGGGGGTTTTATGTGGGATTGGCTACGCTGCAATATTTATGCGTGGTTCTTCCACCGGCGGCCAGGACTTTATATCAATGGCAATCAAGAAAGTAAAGCCGCATATGACACTTGGAGTCATCACATTCGGTTTTGATATCTGTACGATTCTCCTGGGAACGATTCTGGTCTTTAAAGATGTAGACGGACTGATTTATGGAATCATAGTTACCTATTTGATGGCAATTGTGATGGACAGAATCATGTACGGTATCGATGAAGGAAAGATGACGTTGATCGTGACAGAACATGGAGATGAAGTCGCAGAACAAATCGACGAATATTCCGGCAGAGGCTCCACCATTCTTCAGGGAATGGGAAGCTATTCGAAGAAAAAGAAAGATGTTGTAATGTGTGCATGCAATAACAAACAGATGTATACAATCAAAAAGATGGTCCGACAGATTGACCCACAGGCCTTTACGATTATTATGGAGTCAAACGAAGTAGTAGGAGAAGGATTCAAAGAAGAAATAAGCGAAATTTAAAAGTCATCTCTTGACAAATATAAGAAAAAGACCTATACTTCACTGTAGTAAAGAGATAAATCGATGAACAAGAGAAGTAGATAAAGATATTTATTCCCAGAGAGTTGCCGGTGGTGGGATGGCAGCAGTAAGAGTCTTTATTGAATGGACTTGTGAGAGCAGTTTGAAACCGTATTCGGGAGTAGATGCTGACGGGAGCCCTATCCGTTATCAACAGGGTATGTATGATAGTACATAATTGAGAGGCCGGTAATATGGCAATTTGAGTGGTACCGCAGAAGAATTTGAAGCTTTTGTCCCTTGTAGGAGGGATGAAGGCTTTTTTATTATGATAAAAGTCCCCGAGAGTCTATTTATCTCTGAAAAATATATAACTTCTCGGAATCTCAATGAATGAGATTCCAAGCGAAAATTGACAACTGAATATCGTGCAGGAAAAGAAATTTGCGAGAAATGGACATAAACATTGGACATAGAGGATACTATGCCTTG